>NZ_DATBMI010000008.1:0-19832 GCF_036554925.1 Pedococcus sp. | reverse complement strand
GTTCGACCGGCAGAGCAACGAGTGGAAGGACGGCGAGACGCTGTTCATGCGCTGCTCCGTGTGGCGCGACGCAGCCGAGAACGTCGCCGAGTCCCTGCAGCGCGGCACCCGCGTGATCGTGTCCGGCCGCCTGAAGTCTCGCTCGTACGAGACCAAGGAGGGCGAGAAGCGCACCGTCATCGAGATGGAGGTCGACGAGGTCGGCCCCTCGCTCCGCTACGCGACCGCCAAGGTCAACAAGACCCAGCGCGGTGGTGGCGGCGGCGGCTTCGGCGGCCAGCAGGGCGGCGGCTGGGGCGGCGGGCAGCAGGGCGGCGGCCAGCAGGACGACCCGTGGGCGACCGGTCCTTCCGGTGGCCAGGGCGGCCAGCAGCAGGGCGGCGGCCAGCAGGGCGGCGGCCAGCAGGGCGGCGGCTGGGGCGGCGGAGCGCCGTCCTACGACGAGCCCCCCTTCTGATCTGACGACGACGGCGTGAGGCCCGACCGAGCTGCGGCGAGGGAGGCCCGAGCGCCGAGGAGTCAGGTCGGCCAGGCTCTGTCCGGTCCCGACCGGTTCGGTCCCTTTCGGTGTGCCGCGTGCGCGAGCGGGCGGCACACCCACCAGAAACAGTCACTGAAGTAACCATCCCGAGGCAGAGACCTCGGGCTCTCAACAGAAGGAGAGCACCACGATGGCCAAGCCCGTTGTGCGCAAGCCGAAGAAGAAGGCCAACCCGCTGAAGGCGGCGAAGGTCGAGAACATCGACTACAAGGACACTGCGCTGCTGCGCAAGTTCATCTCCGACCGCGGCAAGATCCGCGCTCGCCGGGTGACCGGTGTGTCCGTCCAGGAGCAGCGGCTCATCGCCACCGCGGTCAAGAACGCCCGCGAGATGGCACTGCTGCCCTACTCCAGCTCGTCCCGCTGATCTGGGTTCTAGGAGGAACTGAGCAATGAAGGTCATCCTGACCCACGAGGTGAGCAACCTCGGCACCGCCGGCGACGTCGTCGACGTCAAGGACGGTTACGCCCGCAACTTCCTGTTCCGCCGTGGCCTGGCCACCGCGTGGACCAAGGGCGGGCAGAAGCAGGTCGACGCGATCGCCAAGGGCCGTGAGGTCCGCGCGGTCAAGACCCTCGAGGAGGCCCAGTCGATCAAGGGCAACCTCGAGGCCAAGACCGTCAAGGTCGAGGCCCACGCCGGTCAGTCCGGCCGTCTCTTCGGCGCGGTGTCGACGGCGGACGTCGCCGCCGCGGTGAAGGCCGCCGGCGGCCCGGAGCTCGACCGCCGCAAGATCGAGATCCGCAACCCGATCAAGACCGTCGGCGCCGCTGAGGCGCTCGTGCGTCTGCACCCCGACGTGCAGGCCACGGTCAAGCTCGACGTCGTCGCCGGCTGACCCAGCCCGCTGACACCGGTGAAGGCCCGGCCCCGCGAGGGGCCGGGCCTTCGTCGTGCCGGGCGGTCGATCGTCAGAGTCGGCGGGCCCAGCTGCCGTGGTCAGCTGCCGTAGAGCGCGCGCACCCCGTTGCCGTCGCTGCTGGTGAAGCTCAGGTCGTCGGAGGTCCCGTTGCACTGCGGGTAGTGCATGATCGAGGCGCTGTCGTAGGGCGTGAGCGGACGCCAGTTGTTGTCCTCGAAGCAGGTGCCGGACTCGGGCCGGGTGTGCTCGTGCCGGAAGCCCAGGGTGTGGCCGAGCTCGTGGCCGAGGATGTTGGTCGGGGTCCACGAGCCGCTGGTCCAGATCGAGTCGTCGACCAACACGTTGCGCGAGCGCTTCGGCGTGCTGGGGAAGAAGGCGCGGGCGATGTACTGCGTGGTCGAGACCGGCTCGACGGAGAACACCACGTTCTTGTTGCGGGTGTTGCAGCTGGCGTCCTGGCTCGGGACGTACACGAAGTTGACCTTGGAGGACGCCGCCTCCCAGAGGCCGGCGCCGCTGGCCATGGCCGAGACGATGCCCGCGTGGTCGGCGCCGAACTTGGTGCTGACGCAGTAGGTGAGGTTGCCGACCTGGGATGAGCTCCACTTGTCGTCGGCGCCCCCGACGGTGTTGACGATGAGCGAGTCGTCGTCGGTGCGGGGCTCCTTCGGGCTGACCATGCGGTCGTAGAAGACCCGCATCCCGCCGTTGCTGCTCTCGACCTCGTCCCCGTTGACGACGTACTGGCCGTCGACGTCGCGGTAGCTGCTGTCGAGGAACTCCTGGAAGGTCGGGGCCTCGCCCGACGCTGAGCCGGCGGGTGCCGCCGCGGCGATCCCGAGCGTGGCGCAGGTGAGGGCAGCGACGCCGGAGACGGCAAGGGTGATGCGGGTGGATGCGCGCTTCATGGATCTCCTCGGGTGACGGGACCGGTGTGTCCCTGTTGGGCTCGCGCCCGGAGCGGAAGTGCGGACCACCTTAGGAACCGGCGGGCAGGGCGACGCTGTTGCGATCCTCTGGAGTGCCCCCGGAAATGGCACTGCCGGGTCAAGAGCCCGCCAGTTTGGTCAAGCGCGGTCAGCGTTCGTCGATCATGACCTCGATGGTGTAGTCCTGCGCCCGGTAGCAGTGGTCGCCGTACTCCACGGCGTTGCCGAGGGCGTCGAACGCGCTGCGCGTCATGGTGAGGACGGGCTCGGACGCGCGCAGGGCCAGGTGCTTGCGCTCAGCTGGGGTCGGGGTCCGCGCGCCGATGCTCTGGTGGGCCACGACCGGCCTGACGCCCCGCTCGCGCAGGAGCGCGTAGAGGCCGTCCTTCTCGAGCTCCTCGCGGGTGATGTCGCTGTAGGTCGGGGGCAGCCAGTTGTGCATGACGGCCAGGGGCAGGTCGCCGGCCTTGCGCAGGCGCACGACTGACAGCAGTGGCGTCTCCGGGGGGAGCCCGAGGGCGACGGCGGCGCGCTCGTCGTGGACGACCTCGTGCGAGAGCACGGTGGTGCTCGGGATCGACGACCCCTCGCGCTTGAGGTCGTCGAACAGGCTCGTCAGCTCGGCCCGCCGGTGGATCTGCCGGTTGGCCACGGTCGTGCCGAGGCCGCGCCGCCGGAGCAGCAGTCCCTGTGACACCAGCTCGTGGATGGCCCGCCGAACCGTGGGACGAGAGAGGCCCAGGCGCTCGGCGAGGGCGATCTCGTTCTCGAAGGGGTCACCCGGCTGGAGGGCGCCGGTCGCGATGGCCCGGCTCAGCTGCTCGGCGAGCTGGTGGTACAGCGGGACGGGGGAGCCGCGGTCGATGCGGACGTCCAGCTGCTTTGCCATGAGCGCAGCGTACCGGCAAGCACCAGTGTTGGATAGAACGTGAGAATGTCAGAACAAAGGGTTGACAGCATGTCCGGCAGAGGGCCACGCTGATGCGCAGACACCAACGCCAGAGGTCCCGGGGCTCGAGCGCCCGTCGGGTGCCCACCCGGACGGGGCAGGGGAAGGCGAACACAACGACGTGATCGGAGCGGCAATGCGGATCGGGCTTGCAGGCGTAGGACGAATCGGCGCCTTCCACGCCGAGACCCTGAGGGGTCTGGACTTCGTGGACGACCTGGTCGTCACCGACGCCAATGCGGACGCCGCCCGCGAGGTCGCCTCACGGCTGGGAGTGCGCTTCGCACCGGACCCGGCCAGCCTGCTCGCCGCCGGTGTCGACGGCTTCGTCATCGCGGCCGCGACCCCCGCCCACGCGCCGCTGCTGAGGCAGGGGGTGGAGGCCGGGGTCCCGACCTTCTGCGAGAAGCCGGTCGCCGCGACGCTGGAGGAGACCATCGAGCTCGCCAAGCTGGCGGCCGGCTCCGAGGTCCCCGTGCACGTCGGCTTCCAGCGCCGCTTCGACTCGGGCTACCAGCGGCTGGCCCGGGCGGTGCAGGGTGGCGAGCTCGGCTTCGTGCACTCTGTCCGCGCCGCGACCCACGACCAGGCGCCCCCGCACGCGTCCTACATCCCGACGAGCGGTGGTCTCTTCCGTGACTGCAGCGTCCACGACTTCGACATCATCCGGTTCGTCACCGGCCGAGAGGTGGTCTCGGTCTACGCCACCGGGGCCAACAGGGGGGAGCCGTTCTTCAGCGAGGCCGGCGACGTCGACACCGCTGCCGCCGTCCTGACGCTGGACGACGACACCCTCGTCGTGGTCACCGCGACTCGCTACAACGGCGGCGGCCACGACGTGCGCCTGGAGGTGCACGGCAGCAGAGGTGCGATGGCGGTCGGCCTCGACGACTCGCTGGCGATGCGCTCCGCCGAGGAGGGCGTGGACTTCCCCAAGGGTCCGCAGCACTGGTCCTTCATGGAGCGGTTCCTGCCCGCCTACCGCGCCGAGCTCACGGCGTTCGCCGAGGTCGCCCGAGGCGACCGGCCCACGCCGTGCACCGTGGAGGACGCCCTCCAGGCGTTCCGCACGGCCGAGGCGTGTGAGCTGTCCCGTCGCGAGGGGCGCGTCGTGCGCCTGGAGGAGATCGAGACCCTGTGAGCACCACGATCACGCCGCTCGAGTCGCGCGTCGCCGGCGCCCCCATCTCGTGGGGGGTGTGTGAGGTCCCCGGCTGGGGGTGGCAGTACGACCCGGAGACGGTCCTCGCCGAGATGTCCGAGGTCGGTCTGGCCGCGACCGAGTTCGGGCCGGACGGTTTTCTCCCCGACGACCCGCAGGCCAAGGCGCAGGTGCTCGCCTCCCAGGGCCTGCTGGCCGTGGGCCAGTTCGTGCCGGTCGTCCTGCACGACGCGGGCCACGACCCGCTGCCCGAGGTCGAGCGCGCCATGGAGGGCCTGGTCGCCGCCCGCGCCTCCACCATCGTGCTCGCGGCCGCCACCGGCCAGGAGGGCTACGACACCCGACCCGTCCTCGACGATGCGGGCTGGGCCACGCTCCTGGGCAACCTCGACCGGATCAGGGGTGCCGCCGCTGCCCGCGGCCTCACGGCGACCCTGCACCCCCACGTCGGCACCATGGTGGAGTCCGGCCAGGAGACCGCCCGCGTGCTCTCGGGGAGCAGCATCGGGCTCTGCCTCGACACCGGCCACCTGCTCATCGGCGGAGGCGACCCGGTGGCCGTCGCCAAGAAGCACCCCGGCCGGGTGGACCACACCCACCTCAAGGACGTCCGACTCGACTGGGCCCGCCGCGTGCAGTCGGGAGAGGTGACCTACACCGAGGCCGTGGCGGGCGGGATGTACGTCCCGCTCGGGGAGGGGGACGTGGACATCGCGGCCATCGTCAACGCCCTCGAGGACGACGGGTATGCCGGGTGGTACGTGCTCGAGCAGGACACCATCCTCACGGGGGACCCGGGGGCGGCTGGCCCGGACGTTGGAGGCGAGCCGGGGACCGCGCCGGTCGAGAACGTGCGGACCAGCCTCTACTACCTGCTCGGCCTGGCCGCGCAGCGTGCCGGCGTGGGGGTCTGAGCATGGGCACGCAGGCAGGCGCCGCGGCATACGACCTGGTGGCGATGGGTCGGACGGGTGTCGACATCTACCCCCTTCAGCACGGGGTGGGGCTCGAGGACGTCTCGACGTTCCAGAAGTTCCTGGGCGGCAGCGCCACGAACGTGGCGGTGGCAGCGGCCCGGTACGGCCGCCGCACCGCGCTGGTCACGCGGACCGGGCGTGACGCCTTCGGCCGCTACGTCCGGGCGGAGGCCGAGCGGCTCGGGGTCGACCCGGCGTTCATCACGCAGGTCGACGGCCCGCCCACCCCGGTCACGTTCTGTGAGGTCTTCCCGCCGGACGACTTCCCGCTGTACTTCTACCGCTACCCGATCGCGCCGGACCTGATGATCGAGGCCGACGAGCTGCCGCGCGAGGCGATCGAGCAGGCCGGGATCTTCTGGGCCACGGTCACCGGCCTGTCGCAGGAACCGAGCCGCAGCGCCCACTTCGCCGCCTGGGAGGCCCGAGGCCGCCGCGAGCACACCATCCTGGACCTCGACTACCGCCCGATGTTCTGGCCCCACCCGGACGAGGCCAGCGCGCAGGTCGGCAAGGCACTCGAGCACGTGACGGTGGCCGTCGGGAACCGCGAGGAGTGCGAGGTCGCCGTCGGGGAGACGGACCCGCAGCGTGCCGCGGACGCCCTCCTCGAGCGCGGCGTCGAGATCGCGATCGTCAAGCAGGGCCCCAAGGGGGTGCTCGCCGCGACCCGTGACGAGCGGGTGGAGGTGCCGCCGTTCCCCGTCGAGGTGGTCAACGGCCTCGGCGCGGGGGACGCGTTCGGGGGGGCCCTGTGCCACGGGCTGCTCAGCGGCTGGGGCCTGCGACGCATCCTCGAGTTCGCCAACGTCGCGGGCGCGATCGTGGCCTCGAGGCTGGAGTGCTCCACCGCCATGCCCACGGCACACGAGGTCGAGCAGCACCTCGCGAGCCGGGAGCCCATTGCCGCCGAGCACGCCACCGCCCGAGCCGCAGAGGAGGCGTGATGACCACCAGCCCGACCGTGTCCGTCGCGGACCTGACCGAGATCCGCGTCCGCGAGCCGCAGCGCATCGCCTCGGCCTGGGCCGCCCGGGCCCGCCGGCCGCTCGTCGGCCCGGACGGCCGCCTGCTCGTCGTGGCCGCCGACCACCCGGCCCGCGGCGCCCTGGGGGTCCGTGACAACGCCGCCGCGATGGCCAGCCGCAGCGACCTGCTGGCCCGGCTCGCCACTGCCGTGTCCCGCCCCGGGGTGGACGGCGTGCTGGGGACGCCCGACATCCTCGACGACCTGCTGCTCCTCGGCGTCCTGGAGGGCAAGGTCGCGATCGGCTCCATGAACCGCGGCGGCCTGCAGGGCTCGGTCTTCGAGCTCGACGACCGGTTCACCGCCTACGGGGCCGGCGACATCGCCGCCGGCGGCCTCGACGGCGGCAAGATGCTGACCCGCATCGCCCTGGGGGACCCCGGCACGGCCGCGACCCTCGAGGCCAGCGCCAAGGCCGTCACCGAGCTCGCCGAGCACGGGCTCATGGCCATGGTCGAGCCGTTCCTCTCCGAGCGGCGCGAGGGCCGTGTGGTCAACCTGCTCGACCCCGACTCGACCATCAAGTCGATCCACATCGCCTCCGGCCTCGGCGCGACCAGCGCGCACACCTGGCTCAAGCTGCCGGTGGTCGAGGACCTGCCGCGCGTCATGGACGCCACCACCCTGCCCACGCTCCTCCTCGGGGGCGACCCGCAGGGTGACCCCCACGACACGTACACCTCCTGGGGTCGGGCCCTGGACCTGCCCGCCGTCCGCGGCCTCGTGGTGGGCCGGGCCCTGCTCTACCCGCCGGACGGTGACGTGGCGGCTGCCGTCGACATCGCCGCCGGGCTGGTCCACGGCGAGGGGGCGGCATGAGCGACAACGCGCGCTGGGTGCGCCCGCTGGGCTCCGCGGCCGGGGACGGCTGGGACGTCGTCATCGACGGGTCGGTCGAGGACTGGGCGCACACCAGCCTGTATGCCGGGCGGCTGGCCGAGGGCGAGAGCCGCGAGATCCCGGCGGGCGAGTGGGAGCACGTGGTGGTCCCGCTGTCGGGTTCGGTCACCGTGGAGTGCGAGGCGGGCAAGGCCGCCCTCGCCGGCCGCCCGTCGGTGTTCGCCGGACCCACCGACGTCGCCTACGTCGCCCGCGACACCGCACTGACCGTGACCGCCACCGGCGGGCCTGCCCGGGTGGCCGTCTGCGGGGCGCGGGCCTCCGCCCGGCACCCCTCGGCGTTCCGCCACGTCGAGGCGGGCGAGGTGCCGGTGGAGCTGCGGGGCGCCGGCATCGCCAGCCGCGAGGTGCGCAACTTCGGCATCCCCGGGGTGCTCGAGGCCGACTCGATCATCGCCTGCGAGGTCATCACCCCCGGCGGCAACTGGAGCTCCTACCCGCCGCACAAGCACGACGAGGAGCGCGAGGGCGTGGAGACCGAGCTCGAGGAGATCTACTACTTCGAGACGCAGGTGGAGGGCGGCCCGGCGCCGGGCCCGGAAGGTTGGGCGAACCTTTCCACCGTGGGCGAAGGTTCGGCCGGCAGGGAAAGGTTGGGCGAACCTTCGGGAGGTGCCCGGCCGGACCCCGTGGGCTACCAGCGGGTCTACGGCACCGACGAGCGACCCATCGACGTGCTGGCCGAGGTCCGCACCGGCGACGTGGTGCTCGTGCCGCACGGCTGGCACGGGCCGGCGATGGCCCCGCCGGGCTACGACCTCTACTACCTCAACGTCATGGCCGGCCCCGGCGCCGAGCGGGCCTGGCTGATCTGCGACGACCCGGCCCACGGCTGGGTCCGCGAGACCTGGACGTCGCAGGACGTCGACCCCCGACTCCCGCTTGGAGGGAACCGATGACGCAGCAGACCGTCCGCCTCACCGTCGCGCAGGCCGTCGTCCGGTTCCTGGCCAACCAGTGGAGCGAGCGCGACGGCCAGCGCCAGAAGCTGTTCGCCGGGTGCTTCGGCATCTTCGGCCACGGCAACGTCGCCGGGCTCGGCCAGGCACTGCTGCAGAACGAGCTCGAGGCCGACGAGGCCGACCGCCTTCCCTACGTGCTCGCGCGCAACGAGCAGGCCATGGTGCACACGTCGGTCGCGTACGCCCGCCAGAAGGACCGGCTCCAGGCCTGGGCCTGCACGGCGTCGGTCGGCCCCGGCTCGACCAACATGCTCACCGGCGCAGCGCTCGCCACGATCAACCGGATCCCCGTGCTGCTGCTGCCGTCCGGCACGTTCGCCACCCGGGTGTCGGGGCCGGTGCTCCAGGAGCTCGAGCAGCCGTATGCCGCGGACGTCACCGTCAACGACGCCTTCCGTCCGCTCTCCAGGTTCTTCGACCGGGTCAACCGGCCGGAGCAGCTGCCCGCCGCCCTGCTGGGCGCGATGCGCGTCCTCACCGACCCGGTCGAGACCGGCGCCTGCACGATCGCCCTGCCGCAGGACGTGCAGGCCGAAGCCTTCGACTGGCCGGTCGAGCTCTTCGCCGAGCGGGTCTGGCGCGTCGCGCGGCCGCTGCCCGAGCAGGTCGACATCTCCGACGCCGCCGCCCTCGCCCGGGCCGCGAAGCGGCCACTCATCGTGGCCGGGGGCGGCGTGCACTACTCCGGGGCGGAGGACGCGCTGCGCGCGCTCTGCGAGCAGACCGGCATACCCGTGGGGGAGAGCCAGGCCGGCAAGGGGTCGCTGCCGCACGGGCACCCGCAGGAGATGGGGGCCATCGGCTCGACCGGCACCACCGCGGCGAACGCCCTCGCCGCCGAGGCGGACCTCGTCATCGGGGTGGGCACCCGCTGGAGCGACTTCACGACCGCCTCGCGGACCGCGTTCCAGGACGAGGGCGTGCGGTTCGTCAACATCAACATCGCGCGCTTCGACGCCGGGAAGCACGCCGGCCTGTCCGTCGTCGCCGACGCCCGTGAGGCCCTCACCGCGCTCGCCACGGCACTGGAGGGGTATGCCGTGGCGCCCGCCCACCGCGACCGGCAGGCCGCGCTGTGGGCGGAGTGGGACGCGCAGGTGGAGGCCGCCTACCACCCGCCGGCCGACGTCACGGACGCGCTCGCGGAGGGCCTGCTGACCCAGGGCGAGGTGCTCGGCGCGGTCAACGAGCTCACGGACCCGCGCGACGTGGTGTTGTGCGCTGCGGGGTCGATGCCGGGAGACCTGCACAAGCTCTGGCGGGTGCGCGACCGGAAGGCGTACCACGTCGAGTACGGCTACTCCTGCATGGGCTACGAGGTGCCGGCGTCCATCGGCATCCGGCTGGCCGACGAGACCCGGGACGTGTTCGCGATGGTCGGCGACGGCGGCTGGCTCATGATGCCGACCGAGCTGGTCACGGCGGTGCAGGAGCGCGTGAAGGTCGTCGTGGTCCTCGTGCAGAACCACGGGTTCCACTCCATCGGCTCGCTCTCGGAGTCGCTCGGCTCGCAGCGGTTCGGCACGAGGTACCGCTACCGCGACGCCTCGAGCGGACGGCTGGAGGGCGAGAAGCTGCCGGTCGACCTCGCCGCCAACGCCCGCAGCCTGGGTGCCCACGTCATCGAGGTGCACTCGTCCGACGAGCTGGCACAGGCCATCAAGGAGGCCAAGGCCTGGCCGTCCGACGGAGGCCCCGTCGTCATCCACGTCGAGACCGACCCCACGGTCTACGCGCCCGACAGCAACGCCTGGTGGGACGTGCCGGTCAGCTCGGTCTCCGAGCTCGACAGCACGCGTGCCGCCTACACGGCGTACACCGAGCACAAGTCGCGCCAGCGTCCGCTGCTGGCACCCCCTGCGAGGGCCACGCCATGACCCGCGCCGTGAAGCTGGGCAGCGCACCCGACTCGTGGGGCGTCTGGTTCCCCGACGACCCACAGCAGGTGCCGTGGCAGCGGTTCCTCGACGAGGTGGCCGCCGCCGGGTACACCCGCATCGAGCTCGGCCCCCACGGCTACCTGCCGACCGACCCCTCGCGGCTGAAGGAGGAGCTCGACCAGCGCGGCCTGGAGATGACCGCCGGCACGATCTTCGAGCACCTCCACCGCCCCGACTCGTGGGACTCGACCTGGCAGGACGTCTCGGCCGCCGCCTCGCTGACCGCGGCGATGGGCGCCAAGCACCTCGTGGTCATCCCCGACTTCTGGCGCGACCCCGCGACCGGTGACCTCATCGAGGAGCCGCAGCTCACGGACGAGCAGTGGACGCCGTACGCCCGCAACATCGACCGGCTCGCCCGGCAGATCCGCGAGGAGTACGGCCTGCAGTTCCAGTTCCACCCGCACGCGGACACGCACGTCGACACCCATGAGAACGTCGAGCGCTTCCTCGCGGCGACCGACCCGTCGCTGGTCAGCCTGTGCCTCGACACCGGGCACATCTCCTACTGCGGCGGCGACAACCTGAAGCTGATCCGGGACCACCCGGACCGCATCGGCTACGTACACCTCAAGCAGGTCGACCCTGCCGTCGTCGACAGGGCCCACGCCGAGGGCATCGGCTTCGGCGAGGCCGTGCGGAGGGGCGCGATGTGCGAGCCGCCGCTCGGCATCCCGGAGATGCCACCCATCCTCGACGCCCTCTCGGCGCTCGACACCGAGCTGTTCGCCATCGTCGAGCAGGACATGTACCCCTGCCCGCCCGACCAGCCCCTCCCCATCGCCCAGCGCACCTACGACTACCTCACGACGTGCGGCGGAGGCCGACTCGTCTGACCCACCCCGCGGCAGGACCCGCCGCACCCCTTACCCCGTCTCGAAGAGGAGGCGGGACCGTGAAAGGCAGGACCGACGATGATCCGATCCACCCGTTCCCACGCAGCTGTCGTCGCCCTGGGAGCGACCTCGGTGCTCGCCCTGGCGGCCTGCTCCTCCAGCGGGGGGAAGCAGGAGACCGAGGGCGGAGGCGCCCAGGGCGCCAAGGCCACGACCATGACGGTGGCCATGATCACCCACCAGGCCCCCGGCGACACGTTCTGGGACATCATCCGCAAGGGTGCCGAGGCCGCGTCGGCGAACGACGGCGTCAAGCTCGAGTACACCAACGACCCCGACGCGACCAAGCAGGCGCAGCTCATCCAGGCCGCCATCGACAAGAAGGTCGACGGGATCGCGGTGACGAGCCCCAACACGGGAGCCCTCGGCGGCGCCATCAAGAACGCGGTCGCGGCGGGCATCCCCGTCACGATGTTCAACGCGGGCGAGGCGGACTTCGCGAGCCTGGGGGCCATCGGCTACTTCGGCCAGGGTGAGAAGCCGGCGGGCGTGGCCGTCGGGGAGCGGGTCACCAAGGACGGCGGCAAGAACATCCTCTGCGTCATCCAGGAGCAGGGTCAGCAGCAGCTCGAGGACCGCTGCGCGGGCGTCCTGCAGGGTGCCGGCGGAGCGAAGGTCGAGCGGCTGTACGTCAACGGTCGCGACGACGCCGCCGTCACGACGTCGATCCAGGCCAAGCTGACCCAGGACAAGAGTGTCGACTGGGTCGTCACCCTCGGCGCGCAGTTCGCGCTCGACGCTGTGAAGTCTGTCGCCGGCGCCGGCAGCTCGGCCAAGATCGGCACCTTCGACACCAACAAGGAGCTGGTCGCCGCCGTCAAGGACGGCAAGGTCGCCTGGGCCATCGACCAGCAGCCCTACCTGCAGGGCTACCTGGCGGTCGACGCGCTGTGGCTCTACAAGACCAACGGCAACGTGATCGGCGGAGGCAGCGCCGTCGCGACCGGGCCGGCCTTCATCGACTCCACGAACATCGCGCAGGTCGAGCAGTTCGCTGCGAAGGGCACCCGGTGACCTGACATGGCAACCATGACCACAACGGCGACCAGCGACGACCGGGTCCGCACCCGTTCGCCCCTGGCCACGCTGTTCGGGATGCCGGCGGTCGGCGCCCTCATCGGCGCCGTGGCCGTCGCCCTGCTCTTCCTCGTGACGGCACCCGCCTTCCGCAACGTCGAGAACATCGGCACGATCCTCTACAACGCCTCGACCATCGGCATCATGGCCGTCTTCGTGGGCCTGCTGATGATCGGCGGCGAGTTCGACCTCTCGGCAGGCGTGGCGGTGACCGCCTCAGGCCTCGCCGCTGCCCACACGGCGTGGAACTTCGGCCTGAACGTCTGGGTCGGGGTGCTCCTGGCGCTGGTGTTCTCGCTGAGCATCGGAGCCTTCAACGGGTGGTTGCTGCACAAGACGGGCCTGCCGAGCTTCCTCGTCACGCTCGGCACGTTCTTCGTGCTCCAGGGCGTCAACCTCGCCGTGACCCGCATCGTCACCGGCGGCGTCTCCTCCAACACCATCACCGACATGGACGGGTGGGCGAGCGCCCAGGCGGTCTTCGCCTCGAGCTTCGACATCGGCCCGGTCTCCATCAAGATCCCGGTCCTCTACTGGATCCTGCTCACGGCGCTGCTCTCGTGGCTGCTGCTGCGGACCCGCGTCGGCAACTGGATCTTCGCGGTCGGCGGCGACGCGGCCGCGGCCCGTGCCGTCGGTGTGCCGGTCGTGGCCACGAAGGTCGGCCTGTTCATGGGCGTCGGCTTCGGGGCGTGGCTGCTCGGGATGCACCTGCTCTTCGAGTACAACAACGTGCAGTCCGGGCAGGGCGTCGGCAACGAGTTCATCTACATCATCGCGGCCGTCATCGGCGGCTGCCTGCTCACCGGCGGCTACGGCTCGATCGTCGGTGCGGCTATCGGTGCGCTGATCTACGGCATGACCCAGCTCGGCATCTCCTACGCCGGCTGGGACGTCGACTGGCTCAAGACCTTCCTCGGCATCATGCTCATCGGCGCGACCCTCGTGAACATGTACGTCAAGAAGAAGGCGGACGCGCGATGAGCACCACCACTGCCGAGGCTCGCACCGAGCGCCCGGACAGCCCGAACACCGGCATCCTCGAGATGGTCGACGTCGGCAAGAGCTATGGCAACGTCAACGCCCTGCGAGGGGTCTCCCTCGACGTCCGGCAGGGGGAGGTCACGTGCGTCCTGGGTGACAACGGCGCGGGCAAGTCCACCCTGATCAAGATCATGGCGGGCCTGCACGACTACACCGAGGGCCAGATGAAGGTCAACGGGATCCAGCGCAACTTCGCGTCTCCACGGGCCGCCCAGGCGTCCGGCATCGCCACGGTCTACCAGGACCTCGCGCTGGCCCCGCTGATGTCGGTGTGGCGCAACTTCTTCCTGGGCAACGAGATGTACAAGGGCCCCTTCCGGAACCTCGACATCGACTCCATGAAGAGGATCTGCGACGAGGAGCTCACCAAGATGGGCATCGTCATCCCCGACCTCGAACGCCCCGTCGGAAGCCTGTCCGGTGGGCAGCGCCAGTGCATCGCGATCGCGCGGGCGATCTACTTCGGCGCGAAGGTGATCATCCTCGACGAGCCCACGGCGGCGCTCGGCGTCAAGCAGTCCGGCGTGGTGCTGAAGTACATCGTCAAGGCGCGTGACGCGGGCCTCGGCGTCGTCTTCATCACCCACAACCCGCACCACGCCTACCTCGTCGGCAACCACTTCGTCATCCTCAAGCTCGGCCGGGTCGTCCTCGACGCCCACCGGGACGAGCTCACCCTGGAGCAGCTCACCGGGGAGATGGCGGGCGGCGACGAGCTCGCCGAGCTCAGCCACGAGCTGCGCGGCATCGACCCGGGCAAGGTCGCGGCCCCGCACGAGGTCAGGCACGGTGCCCTCGACCCCGGCCTCACCAAGGACGAGGTGGCCGAAGTCCAGAGCGAGTTCACGGAGGCTCCCCCCGGCAACCCCACGGACAACCCCGGCGAGGAGAGGTAGATGTCAGTGCAGGACCTGAGGATCGGCGTGATCGGCGTCGGCATGATGGGCGCCGACCACGCCGAGCGGGTGGTGAACCGCGTCGCCGGGGCCCGCCTGGTCGCGGTCGCCGACCCCGACACGGCCCGCGCCGACCAGCTCGCCGCCTCCTTCGACGGGGTGCGCAGCATCGGTGACCCGCTGGCCCTCGTCGCCGACCCCGAGGTGGACGCCGTCATCATCGCCTCCCCGGGCTTCGTCCACGAGGAGCAGGTGCTCGCCTGCCTCGAGCACGGCAAGTACGCCCTGTGCGAGAAGCCGCTGACGATGGACAGCGAGTCGTCGCTGCGCCTGGTCGAGGCCGAGGCGAAGGGCGGCCGCCCGCTGGTCCAGGTCGGGTTCATGCGCCGCTTCGACCCGGAGTACGCGCAGCTGAAGGCCATGCTCGACAGCGGGCAGTTCGGCCGCACGCTGCTGCTGCACAACACCCACCGCAACGCCACCGTCCCGGACACGTTCCGCTCGGAGATGATCGTGCGCGACTCGCTCGTGCACGAGGTCGACGTCGCGCGGTTCGTCTTCGGGGAGGAGATCGTCGAGATCACCGTGCTGGCGGGCACCCCGACGGGGGTGGCCGCCGAGGGTGTCCTCGACCCGCAGGTCTCGCTGTTCCGGATGGCCGGGGGTGGCCTGGTGACCTCGGAGGTCTTCGTCAACTGCCGGGTCGGCTACGAGGTCCGCTGTGAGGCCGTGGCCGAGCGTGGCACCGTCGTCGCGGGGCAGAACTCCACCGGGATCTACAGCACCGTTGCCGACGAGCGCGGCGGGTACTGGGGCGGCCAGGTGCCACCGGACTTCCGGGTCCGCTTCGCCCGCGCCTACGACCTCGAGGTCCAGGCCTGGGTCGACGCCTCCCGCCGTGGCGAGGTCGTCGGGCCCACCAGCTGGGACGGGTATGCCGCAACGGCCGTGTGCACGGCGGGCATGGAGTCGCTCGCCACCGGGCTGCCGGTCAAGGTCGACCTCGCGGACCGCGCCACGGTGCTGGGTGGAGCAGCCAGATGAAGCTCGCCCTCGACCCGTACATGTTCCGGCACGTGCCGCTGCTCGAGCTGCCCGCGCTCGTCGCCGAGCTCGGCTACGAGTGGATCGAGCTCTCGCCCCGCGAGGACTTCACGCCCTTCTTCAACCACCCCCGGGTCGACGACACCAGGGTCGAGGAGCTCAGGAAGGCCCTGCGCATCGCCGGTGTCGGCATCTCGTCGGTCCTGCCGCTCTACAGGTGGTCCGGTCCCGACGAGGAGGACCGCCAGGCCGCGGTCCGCTACTGGAAGCGGGCGATCCAGGTCACCGCGGACCTCGGCGTGGACACGATGAACTCCGAGTTCAACGGCAACCCCCGCGAGGCGGCCGTCTGCGAGCGGCAGTTCTGGCGCTCGATGGAGGAGCTGCTCCCCGTCTTCGAGAAGGAGGGCATCCGCCTCGTGCTCGAGCCCCACCCGGACGACTGGGAGGAGGACGGGAAGCGCGCCGTCGACCTCATCCGCGGGATCAACTCACCCAACGTCTCGTTCCTCTACTGCGCTCCGCACACCTTCCACCAGGGCAACGACTGCACCGGGATCATGCAGAAGGCCGGCGACCTGCTGACGATGGTGCACGTCGCAGACTCCTTCAACCACAAGGGATCCAGCGGCCTTCGCTACATCGTCAACCCGCCCGGCTCACAGGTCACCGTGCACCAGCACCTCGACATCGGCCAGGGCGAGGTCGACTTCGACGAGTTCTTCGCCTCCCTCGAGGCCGTCGGCTTCGACGGCGTCGTCACCACGTGTGTCTTCGCGTGGGAGGAGCGGGCGCGCGAGTCCAGCACGTTCATGCGCGACACCATCCGCGCCTACCTCGCCAAGTGGGCCAACCAGCCCACCTTCGAGTCCCCCTAGACCACGCACCCGCGGCCGGCGACGAGCCGGCCACGCGGCATACAGACCGAACCCACCGCAGCACGAAGGAAAACACGCCATGAGCACCCCCACCCGCATCACCCACCTCATCGCCGGCGAGGCCTGGTCGGGCACCGCCGAGCGGACCAGCGAGGTCTTCAACCCGGCGACCGGTGAGGTCACCGGGGTCCTCGACCTCGCGTCGACCGACCTCGTGGGCGAGGTCGTGGCCACGGCGAGGCAGGCCTGGGAGGGCTGGGCCGACACGTCGCTGGCCAAGCGCACCCAGGTGCTGTTCACGTTCCGCGAGCTGCTGGAGAGGAACAAGAAGGAGATCGCGGCGCTCATCACCGCCGAGCACGGCAAGGTGCTCGACGACGCCCTCGGCGAGGTCACCCGCGGCCTCGAGGTCGCCGAGTTCGCCTGCGGCATCCCGCACCTGCTCCGCGGCGGGTTCAGCGAGAACGCCTCGACCAACGTCGACGTCTACTCGATGCGCCAGCCGCTCGGCGTCGTTGCGGTCATCTCGCCGTTCAACTTCCCGGCCATGGTGCCGATGTGGTTCATCCCCATCGCGATCGCGTGCGGCAACGCGGTGGTGCTCAAGCCCAGCGAGAAGGACCCCTCGGCGGCGATCGCCATTGCGAAGCTGTGGTCGGAGGCGGGGCTGCCGGCCGGCGTCATGAACGTCGTCAACGGTGACAAGGAAGCCGTCGACGCCCTGCTCACCCACCCGGACATCAAGGCGGTGTCCTTCGTCGGCTCGACCCCGATCGCGCACTACGTGTACGACACGGGAACCGCGCACGGCAAGCGGGTCCAGGCCCTCGGCGGCGCCAAGAACCACATGCTCGTGCTGCCCGACGCCGATCTCGACCTCGCGGCCGACGCCGCGGTCAACTCGGGCTTCGGCTCCGCCGGCGAGCGGTGCATGGCGATCTCGGCCCTGGTCGCCGTCGAGCCGATCGCCGACGAGCTCGTCGAGAAGATCAAGGACCGCATGGGCAAGCTGCGCACCGGCGACGGCACCAAGGGCTGCGACATGGGCCCGCTCGTCACCAGGGCCCACCGCGACAAGGTTGCCGGCTACGTCGACGCGGGCCTCGAGCAGGGCGCGACCCTGGTCGTCGACGGCCGCGACGACGAGTTCGACGGCGGCGCGGACGGCTTCTTCCTCGGCCCCACGCTGTTCGACAACGTCGGCAGGGACATGACGATCTACCAGGACGAGATCTTCGGCCCGGTGCTGTCGGTCGTGCGGGTGCAGTCCTATGACGAGGGGCTCGAGCTCATCAACGCCAACCCCTACGGCAACGGCACCGCCATCTTCACCAACGACGGCGGCGCGGCCCGGCGCTTCCAGCGGCAGGTCGAGGTCGGCATGGTCGGCGTCAACGTGCCGATCCCGGTGCCGGTGTCGTACTACTCGTTCGGCGGCTGGAAGAACAGCCTCTTCGGCGACACCCACGCCCACGGCATGGAGGGCGTGCACTTCTTCACGCGCGGCAAGGTCGTCACCTCGCGCTGGCTCGACCCCAGCCACGGCGGCCTCAACCTCGGCTTCCCGCAGAACACCTGAGGCCGGCGGCGGATGGCACTGCCACGCAGCCTCCCCACGCCGCGCACCCCCGACCCGATGGACGCCCCACCCCTGCGGTGGGGCGTCGTCGGCACGGGGTGGATCGCCGACCGTTTCGCCGCCGCGCTCCGCGCGAGCACGCGCCAGCAGGTGTATGCCGTGGGGTCCCGTTCCCGGGAGGGCGCGGACCGGTTCGCGGCCCGGGTGGGTGCGCCCACGGCATACGGCTCGTACGAGGCGCTGGTCGCGGACCCGGCCGTGGACGTGGTCTACGTCGCCACGCCGCACAACCACCACCACCCGCACGCCAGGCTGGCGCTGCAGGCGGGAAAGGCCGTGGTGGTCGAGAAGCCCATGGGGCTGAGCGCGGCGCAGTGCCGCGACCTCCATGGGCTGGCGCAGGAGCGCGGACTGTTCCTCATGGAGGCGATGTGGTCGCTGTTCCTGCCGAAGTTCGACGTCGTCCGCCAGCTGCTCGCCGACGGAGCGCTCGGCGACGTGCACGCGGTGCTGGCCGACCTGGGCGAGCACTTCGGGCCCGACCACCGCATCTGGCGCGCCGACCTGGCCGGGGGCCCGCTGATGGACCTCGGCACCTACCCGCTGACGATGGCCACGTGGGTCCTGGGCGCGCCGAGCCAGGTCAGCGCCGTCGGGACGTTCGCTGCCGACGGGCTGAACGTGCAGGCGGGGATCACCCTCCGCACGGCCCGGGACCAGCTGGCGGTGCTGCACACGACCCAGCTCGGGAACACCCCCACGACGGCGACCATCCAGGGGTCGAGGGCGACGCTCGAGCTCGCCGGGCCCTTCTGCCAGCCGGGCGACCTCACGCTGCGCGGGACCGACGGCGCCGTGCTGTGCTGGGAGGAGGAGGCCGTCGGCCATGCCGCGCTGCACTTCCAGGCGGCGGAGGTGGCGCGCCGGGTCGCGCACGGCGAGACGGGGTCGCCGCTGCGCCCCCTCGCCGACACGGTCACCACGATGGCCGTCATGGACGAGGTGCGCCGGCAGCTCGGCATCGTCCACGCCGAGGAGCGCTGACAGCGGTCGAGCGTGAGCGCTCAGGCGGAGGTCGACGGGCGGGGCTCGAACCCGGCCGCCCGGTAGGCGGCGTCGACGAGCTCGGCCTGCGGCACGGCATCCGACACGTCGTAGGGCAGCGGCGCCAGGCCGCGCACCGCGGCGGCGAACGCCTCGAGCTGGTAGGTGTAGCTCGACCGGTGCCCGAGGTGCTCGACCGTCTCCGTGCCGTCGGCCGTGCGCAGCAGGAGGCTGTCGTCCTCGTGCGGGCGGGGGAAGTCGGGCACGTGCAGGACGCCCTCCGTACCGGTGACGGTGAGGTGGAAGTCCCACACCCCGGGTGCGCTCATGTGGGAGCCGGCGCTGCCCGTCACGCCCGAGGGGAAGACGAGCTCGACGGCCAGCGCCTCGTCGACTCCCGGTCGCCCGGCCCGCGCGCGGCCGGAGCCGCCCACGACGGACGGCTCGCCACCCAGGAACCGGTTCCCCAGCTGGCGCGCGCAGTGCAGGGCGTAGCAGCCGAGGTCCATCGTCGACCCGCCGGCCAGCTCCAGCGACCAGCGCGGGTCGTCGTCGGCAGGGGCGGGCATGCGCAGCAGGGTCTCGACGTGCCGCACCTCGCCGACGGCCCCGCCGCCGACGAGCTGGCAGACCCGCTGGAAGAGCGGGTGGAACGGGTAGTGGAAGGCCTCGAGCACCACGACCCCGGCGTCCTGCGCGGCCCCGGCGACACGGCGGGCCTCGACGGCGTTGGCGGCGAACGGCTTCTCCGCCAGCACGTGCTTGCCCGCCTCGATGGCCCGCAGGTTCCAGCGGCCGTGCAGGCCGTTGGCCAGCGGGTTGTAGACCACTTCGACGTCGGGGTCGGCGAGCAGGTCGTCGTACGTGTCGTGCACCCGCTCGACCCCGTGCTGCTCGGCGAACGCCTTGGCTCGCTCGGTGTCGCGCGCGGCCACGGCCACGAGGCGGTGCCCCGTGGCCGCGGCCGGCTTCACGATGCTGAGCTCGGCGATGCGGGCCGCGCCGAGGATGCCGATGCGAATCATGTTCCGAGTCTCGCATGAGTACGCGTCGTGCGGCACACTGTCGTCCTTGTTGGTGAGACCGGGAGCACAAGTGATCAGAGCGGCATTGATCGGCGCCAC
>NZ_DATBMI010000223.1:0-3288 GCF_036554925.1 Pedococcus sp. | reverse complement strand
GCGCACCCGCAGGGTCACGCTGTCGACCACGGTCCACCGTCGCCAGTAGCCGGCGGGGAAGGCGTTGAAGTAGGTCGCGAACGAGGCCCGCTGGCCCGGCGCGAGCCGGTAGGCGCGGCGCCCGAGCACCTGGTCGGGGTGCTGTGTGCTCGCGACGGGGGTGGCCGGTGCGTCGTCGACGGACGGGGCGGGGACGTGCTCGCCGTCGACGTAGAGCGGCAGCACGTCCAGGTCGCCGTCGACCGGGAGGACCACCGAAGCGACCACGCGCTGGTTCACCACGCTCACCGCCCCGTCACCGCCATCCGGGCCGTGCCGGTCAGCAGGGCCTCGAGGTCGTTGTCCACGAGGCGCAGCGCGGACGCGATGGCCATGTGCATGTCCAGGTACTGGTAGGAGCCGAGCCTGCCGCCGAACGCCACGGAGTGGTCGATGCGCTCCGCCTCCACGAGCTCGCGGTAGGCAAGCAGGCGGGCACGGTCCTCCGCGGTGTTGACCGGGTAGTACGGCTCGTCACCCACGTCGGCGAAGCGCGAGTACTCCCGGACGACAACAGTCTTGTCGCTGGGGTAGTCCCGCTCGGGGTGGAAGTGGCGGAACTCCAGGATGCGGGTGTGCTCGGCCTCCTCGTCCGCGTAGTTCATCACCGGCGCGCCCTGGAAGTCCCCGGTGGCCAGCACCTCCTGGTGGAAGTCGATGGTGCGCCACCCCAGCGGGCCGTGCACGGTGCCGAAGTAGCGGTCGATCGGGCCGGTGTAGACGACCGGCACCTGCCCACGAAGGGCGTCGATCGACAGGTCGTGGCCACCCTCGAGGACGTCGGTCTCGAGCCGGACCGTCACCCGGGGATGGTCCGCCATCCTCGTCAGCCACGCGGCATACCCGTCGACCGGAAGCCCCTCGTGGGTGTCGTTGAAGTAGCGGTTGTCGTAGCTGTAGCGCACGGGCAGGCGGCTGATGACCTCGGCGGGCAGGTCGGTCGGGTCGGTCTGCCACTGCTTGGCGGTGTAGCCGCGCACGAAGGCCTCGTAGAGGGGACGGCCGATGAGGGAGATCGCCTTCTCCTCGAGGTTCCCGGGGTCGCCGGTCAGCTCGGACGCCTGGCGTGCCACCAGCTCCCGCGCCTCCTGCGGGCCCAGCGCGGACCTGAAGAACTGGTTGATCGTGCCGAGGTTGATCGGCATCGGGAAGACCTCGCCGCGGTGCACGGTCCAGACCCGGTGCTGGTAGGGCGTGAACGCGGTGAAGCGGTTGACGTACTCCCAGACCCGCTCGTTCGAGGTGTGGAACAGGTGGGCTCCGTAGCGGTGCACCTCGATCCCCGTCTCCGGCTCGATGTCGCTCCAGGCGTTGCCCCCGAGGTGGTCCCGTCGGTCGAGCACGACGACGTCGAGCCCCTGGTGCGCAGCGCGCTCTGCGACGGTCAGGCCGAAGAGGCCGGCGCCGACGACGACGAGGTCGGCCCTCATGCGCCCTCCTCCCCACGGACGGGGCGAGCCGGCGGAGCCGTCTCCGGCCGGTCGGGACGCTCCACCACCGGCAGCCAGTCCAGCGTCCCGGAGGCAACGGCGGGTTCGGTGAACGCGCGGCGGTAGAGGCCCTGTCGCACGAACACCGGCAGGACGCGGTACCCGCCGCGGACGGCGAGGTTGCGCATCATCTGTCGGGACGTCGTGAAGCCTTCACGGTGCAGCCGCCGCTGCAGGCCCACCTCCGAGCGCAGCAGCCGCATCCCGCCGCGCCGCTCGTACGACCCGGCGTCGACGCGGTAGAGCACGAGCGGCTCGGCCACGTTCGCGACACGCGCCCCGCCGGCGATCATGCGGGTGAAGAGCCAGTAGTCCTCGAGCAGCGGGAGGTCGCGGTAGCCACCGGCCTCGAGGACGGCGGAGCGGCGGTAGACCACGGTCGGGTGGTTGAAGGGGCTCCGCAACCGCGCGGTCGCGGCGATGTGGGCAGGCTCCAGTGGCGGCACCCGCAGGACGATGCCCTGCCCGCCGTGTGCACCCGCGGTCGCCAGGTCCTCGGTGAACTCGCGCATGCCGGACCCGACGAGGTCGGCGCCGCCCTCGATGAGGGGCAGCTGGGTCGCGAACCTGTGCGGGAGGCTGATGTCGTCGGCGTCCATCCGGGCGATGACCTCGTGCCGGCAGGCCGAGAGACCGCACTGCAGCGCCTGGGCGAGGCCCACGTTGTGCGAGAGCCGAAGCCGTCGCACCGGCACCGGGCTCGCGGACTCGATGCGCTCCAGGGCCGAGGCCAGCGCGGGGGTGACCTTGCCGTCCTGGACGATCACGACCTCGTCGGGCCGGCGCAGCTGTTCGTGGACGGTACTGCGGAACGCCCGGTCGACCTGACCCGGGTCGTCGCCGCGGTACACGGGCAGCAGAAGGGAGAAGGGAACTCGCACGCTGGCGAAGGTAGGCAGCGCCTCGGTCCAGTCGGTGAACACGGCGCGACCCTGCGGTGACACGGGCGCCAAGGCCCGGGGTGGGCCGCCAGTGACCGCCCGCTGGTGGTCACACCCCGTTCACGTGCCGTACCCGCCACCTGTGCCGGGCCGCCCTAGCGTGCGGGCGTGGGCATTCGAGACTGCACCGTCATCTGCGTCATCGTGACCCGGGACCGGCCCGAGCTGCTGGCGCGGGCCGTCAGCGCGGTCGCCGCCCAGAGCCGCCGGCCGGACCACCTCGTCCTCGTGGACAACGGGTCGGACCCACGGGCCGAGGCGATCGCCGCCGCCAGCGGCATCCCCTTCACCTACCTGCCCTCGGCCACGAACCTCGGTGGCGCCGGCGGGTTCGCGTACGGCGTGCTGCAGGCGAGGGCGCTGGGCGCCGACTGGGTCTGGCTGGCCGACGACGACGGCCGGCCTGCTGACCGGTGGACGCTGGGCCGCCTGCTGGTCTGCGCCGAGGACCACGGGCTCAGGGCGGTCTCGCCCCTGGTCGTGGACGACCAGGACCCGCAGCAGCTGGCGTTCCCGCTGCGACGCGGTCTGGTCTGGGTGCGTCGTCGCACCGACCTCGGGCCGGGCGAGACCCTCGCCGGCGTGGCGAACCTCTTCAACGGCGCGCTGCTCTCGGAGGCCGCGATCGAGGCCGTCGGTGTGCCGGACCCGAGGCTGTTCGTCCGCGGTGACGAGGTCGAGATGCACCGCCGCCTGCGCCGCAGCGGCCTGCCCTTCGGGACCTGTACCGAGGCCACCTACCTGCACCCCCAGGGGCGGGACGACTGGGCTGCGGTGCTCGGCGGTCGGCTGTGGGTGCTCGTCCCCCGCGACCCGGA
>NZ_DATBMI010000207.1:0-8937 GCF_036554925.1 Pedococcus sp. | reverse complement strand
GACGCGTCCTGAAACGCCTTGTCGTCGGTCGCGCCATGCGCAGCGACCGGCTCGGTGAGACCCTCCTTCCGAAGAAGCTGGCGCTGCCGGTCTTCGCGAGCGACGCGCTCTCGTCCGTGGCCTACGCCCCGGACGAGATCTTCCTGACGCTGGGGCTCGCGGGCGGGGCGCTGGCGCTCACGGCCTCGTGGCAGATCGCCGTGGCGGTCGTCGTCGTCATGCTCGTGGTCGTCGCGTCCTACCGGCAGAACGTCCATGCCTACCCCTCAGGCGGTGGGGACTACGAGGTGGCGACCACGAACCTCGGGCCCAGGGCCGGCCTCACGGTGGCCAGCGCGCTGCTCGTCGACTACGTCCTCACCGTGGCCGTGTCGATCTCCTCGGGCGTCCAGAACGCCGCGGCGGCCCTGCCGTTCGTCCGCGGCCACGAGGCGCTGGTGGCCACCGGCCTGGTGGTGCTCCTGACGGCGATGAACCTGCGGGGAGTCCGGGAGTCCGGGACCACCTTCGCGATCCCGACCTACCTCTTCATGTTCAGCGTCCTCAGCATGGCGGCCGTCGGCATGTTCCGCCAGGCCACCGGCACGCTGCCGCCGGCGGAGAGTGCCGGCTTCGAGCTGGTTGCCGACCCCGAGCACGCAGCCATGTCCACGCTGGCCATGGGCTTCCTCATGCTGCGCGCGTTCTCCTCCGGCTGTGCCGCCCTCACGGGTGTGGAGGCCATCTCGAACGGCGTGCCCGCCTTCCAGAAGCCCAAGAGCAGGAACGCCGCGACCACGCTGCTGCTGATGGGCCTGATCGCCGTCACGATGCTGCTGTCGATGGTCACCCTCGCGCGGTGGACCGGCGTGAAGTACGCGGAGGATCCGGCCGAGCAGCTGCGCCTCAACGGCCAGGAGGTCGAGGGGTACGTCCAGGAGACGATCATGGGCCAGGTGGCCCACGCGGTCTTCGACGGCTTCCCGCTCGGCGTCCTCGTCGTCTCGATCGTGACCGGGTTCATCCTCATCCTGGCCGCGAACACGGCGTTCAACGGCTTCCCCGTGCTCGGCTCGATCCTGGCCAAGGACGGCTGGCTGCCGCGCCAGCTGCACACTCGCGGTGACCGGCTCGCGTTCTCCAACGGCATCCTGATCCTCGCCGGGGCCGCGGTCTTCCTCATCGTGCTCTACGACGCCGAGGTCACAAAGCTCATCCAGCTCTACATCGTCGGTGTCTTCGTCTCCTTCACGCTGAGCCAGACCGGCATGATCCGGCACTGGAACCGCCACCTGCGGCTCGAGCGCGACCCGAAGGCGCGCGCCAGGATGCACCGCAGCCGGGTCATCAACGCCGTCGGGGCGACGATGTCGGGCACCGTCCTGATCGTCGTCCTCGCCACCAAGTTCATCCACGGTGCCGGCTACGCCATCGCGGCGATGGTGGTCCTGTACTTCCTGATGCTCGGCATCCACAAGCACTACGACCGGGTCCGCGACGAGCTGACGCTCTCGGAGGCCGACGACGCGGACCACCAGCTGCTGCCGTCGCGGGTGCACGCGATCGTGCTCGTCTCCAAGATCCACAAGCCGACGCTGCGCGCGCTCGCCTACGCCCGGGCCACCCGGCCGTCGAAGCTGGAGGCCATCACGGTCAACGTCGAGCCCGACGAGACCAAGGCCCTGCAGGAGGAGTGGGACCGCCGAGACATCCCTGTCCCGCTCAAGGCACTCGACTCGCCGTTCCGCGAGATCACCCGACCGGTGGTCGAGTACGTCAAGTCGCTCCGCAGCGGGCACCCGCGCGACGTCGTCGTGGTCTACATCCCCGAGTACGTCCTCGGCCGGTGGTACGAGCAGGTCCTGCACAACCAGAGCGCGCTGCGGCTCAAGGGCAGGCTGCTCTTCACCCCGGGGGTCATGGTGGCCAGCGTCCCGTGGCAGCTGGCGTCCTCGGAGGGCCAGGAGGCTCGCTTCGACGGGCCGGCCGTCGGCTCGGTCCGGCGCGGCGAATGACCGCGGAGCCACGCCAGCTCGCGGTCGGCGACGAGGTCGAGGTCGAAGTGGGCGCGGTGGCCCATGGCGGGCACTGCGTCGCCCGCCACGAGGGCCGGGTGGTGTTCGTCCGGCACACCCTTCCCGGCGAGCGGGTCCGCGTGCGGGTCACCGAGGCCAGGGAGGGGCAGCGCTACGTCCGCGCCGACGCGGTGGAGGTGCTCACGCCGAGCGCTCACCGTGTCCCGGCCCCCTGTCCGTATGCCGGGCCCGGGCTGTGCGGCGGGTGCGACTTCCAGCACGTCGCGCTGCCGGAGCAGCGACGCCTGAAGGCGGCGGTGGTCCGCGAACAGTTCGCGAGGCTGGCCGGGCTCGACGTCGAGGTGGAGGTCGAGCCCGTGGCGGGCGACCGGGACGGCCTCGGCTGGCGTACCCGGGTCGAGTTCGCCGTCAGCCCCGACGGAACCCCGGGCCTGCGCCGCCACCGCTCCCACGAGGTCGTGCCCGTTGCCGACTGCCTCATCGCCCACGACACCGTCCGTGCGGCGGGAGTCCTCGGTCGACGGTGGCCCGGCGAGGCCGCGGTCGACGTGGTGGCTCCGAGCGCACCCGAGGGGGCGGGCGCGGTCGTCGTGCCGGTGCCGAGCGGCGAGGCGGCCTCCCCGAGGGTCACTGAGCGGGTGAGCGCGGGCGGCTGGGAGTCCATGTTCGAGGTCGGGGCACGCGGGTTCTGGCAGGTCCACCCGGGCGCGGCGGGCACGTTCGTGGCCGCGGTGATGCAGGCCCTGGCGCCGCGGGAGGGGGAGCGAGCCGTCGACCTGTACGCCGGCGTCGGGCTGTTCGCCGCCGCTCTCGCAGACGCGGTCGGCCCGACCGGCGCGGTGCTGGCCGTGGAGGGCGAGGGGCCGGCCATGCGCAGCGCTCGCCGCAACACCGCCTCCCGTCCCTGGGTGGAGCTGCGCCCCGGGCGTGTGGACAAGGTTCTGAAACCGTTGGTGCGCCAGGGAATCCGCGCTGACCTCGTGGTGCTCGACCCGCCCCGCACGGGGGCGGGCCGCGTGGTGGCCCAGCAGGTGGCGGCGCTGAGCCCGCGGGCGGTGGCCTACGTCGCCTGCGACCCGGCGGCGCTCGCCCGTGACACGGCATACCTGCGTGAGGGTGGGTACCAGCTGCGCGCCCTGCGCGCCTTCGACGCGTTCCCGATGACCCACCACGTCGAGTGCGTCGCCGTGCTCGAGCCACAGGAGCCCGCATGACCGAGCCGTTCCGGCACACCGTCGAGGTGCACTTCTACGAGGTCGACCAGGCCGGGGTCGTGTTCAACGCGTGGTATCTCGCGTGGTGCGACGACGCGCGGATGGCCTACCTGGCGGCGCGCGGCCACGGTCTCGACTGGTCCAGGGCCGAGGACACCCTGCCGTTGGTGCGGCACGCGGAGATCGAGTGGCTCGCCAGTCTCGAGGCGGGCGACCATGCCGAGATCGTCGTGCGCCCGGTGAGGGTGGGGGAGACCTCGTTCACCCTGCGCCACGAGATCCACCGCGCCGGTGACGGGCTCCTGTGCGCCGCCCTCACCGTGACCTACGTGGCCGTGGGTCTCACGGACCGGGTCAAGCGGACCCTGCCCCTTTCCCTGCGGGCGGCTTTGGAGAAGGATCAGCAGGGCTCGCCCTGACGCGGCGGCCCGCGCGCTGGAGAGGCCGGGGTCGACGAGCAGTGGACTGCGTCGGTGTGGTTAGATATCTTGATGTCAAGATAAATAGACTCAGCGGTGGAAGGAGCAGGCTGTGGCCAGCGCGAACAGCTTCAATGCACACGGCAGGCTGGACGTGGGGGAGAACTCCTACGAGGTGTACCGACTCTCGGCGGTCGAGGGGAGCCAGACCCTGCCGTACAGCCTCAAGGTGCTGCTCGAGAACCTCCTGCGCACCGAGGACGGCGCGAACATCACGGCCGACCACATCCGCGCCCTCGGCAGCTGGGACGAGAACGCCGAGCCCGACACGGAGATCCAGTTCACGCCGGCGCGCGTGATCATGCAGGACTTCACCGGCGTTCCCTGCGTGGTCGACCTGGCCACCATGCGCGAGGCCGTGGCTGAGCTGGGTGGCGACGCCGCCAAGATCAACCCGCTGTCGCCGGCCGAGCTGGTCATCGACCACTCCGTGATCATCGACGTGTTCGGCCGGGCCGACGCGTTCGAGCGCAACGTCGAGATCGAGTACGAGCGCAACCGCGAGCGCTACCAGTTCCTCCGGTGGGGCCAGACCGCGTTCGACGACTTCAAGGTCGTCCCCCCGGGCACCGGCATCGTCCACCAGGTCAACATCGAGCACCTGGCCCGCACCGTCATGGTCCGCGACGGCGTGGCCTACCCCGACACCTGCGTCGGCACCGACTCGCACACCACGATGGTCAACGGCCTCGGCGTGCTCGGCTGGGGCGTCGGCGGCATCGAGGCCGAGGCAGCCATGCTCGGTCAGCCGGTGTCGATGCTCATCCCGCGCGTCGTCGGCTTCAAGCTCTCCGGCGCGATCCCCTCGGGCGCCACGGCCACCGACGTCGTGCTCACCATCACCGAGCTGCTGCGCAAGCACGGCGTCGTCGGCAAGTTCGTCGAGTTCTACGGCGAGGGCGTGGCCCAGGTGCCGCTCGCGAACCGCGCCACCATCGGCAACATGAGCCCGGAGTTCGGCTCCACGTGCGCGATCTTCCCGATCGACGACGTGACCCTGGAGTACCTCCGCCTGACCGGCCGCTCCGAGGAGTCCGTCGCCCTCGTGGAGGCCTACGCCAAGGAGCAGGGCATGTGGCTCGACGCCTCGCAGGAGGCGCGCTACTCCGAGTACCTCGAGCTCGACCTGTCCACGGTCGTGCCGTCCATCGCCGGTCCGAAGCGCCCGCAGGACCGCATCGCCCTGAGCGACGCCAAGGAGGCCTTCCGCAAGGTGCTGCCGACCTACGTCGCGCACCACGAGGGCGACCCGGGCGAGGGCGCGAGCTTCCCGGCCAGCGACCCGACCGCCGGCAGCGGCGACCTGGTCAACGGTGGCGACCAGCCGGCATACGAGGGCAACGGCACCGACCGCCCGCGCAAGCCGGTCACGGTGACCACCGCCGAGGGGACGACGTTCGAGATCGACCACGGCATCGTCTCGATCGCCTCGATCACCAGCTGCACCAACACCTCGAACCCGTCGGTGATGATGGCCGCGGCCATGCTCGCGAAGAACGCCGTCGACAAGGGCCTGGCCGTCGCGCCGTGGGTGAAGACCTCGATGGCCCCGGGCTCGAAGGTGGTCTCCGACTACTACGAGAAGGCCGGTATGTGGCCCTACCTCGAGAAGCTCGGCTTCCACCTGGTCGGCTACGGCTGCACCACGTGCATCGGCAACTCCGGGCCTCTGAACGACGAGATCTCCCAGGCCATCAACGACAACGACCTCGCGGTGGTCTCGGTGCTCTCGGGCAACCGCAACTTCGAGGGCCGCATCAACCCCGACGTGAAGATGAACTACCTGGCCTCGCCGCCGCTGGTCATCGCCTACGCGCTCGCGGGCACGATGGACTTCGACTTCGAGACCGAGGCGCTCGGCAGGGACGCCGACGGCAACGACGTCTTCCTGCGTGACCTCTGGCCGACGCCGGAGGACGTCGAGCGCACCATCGCCGAGAGCATCACCAAGGAGATGTTCGAGGGCGACTACGCCGACGTGTTCGCCGGCGACGAGCGCTGGAAGTCGCTGCCGACGCCCGAGGGCAACACCTTCGAGTGGGACGCGGAGTCCACCTATGTCCGCAAGCCCCCGTACTTCGAGGGCATGCAGATGGAGACCACCCCGGTCGAGGACGTCGACGGCGCGCGGGTGCTCGCCAGGCTCGGAGACTCGGTCACGACCGACCACATCAGCCCGGCGGGCTCCATCAAGGCGGACAGCCCGGCTGGGAAGTACCTGGCCGAGCACGGCGTCGAGCGCAAGGACTTCAACTCCTACGGCTCGCGCCGCGGCAACCACGAGGTGATGATCCGCGGCACGTTCGCGAACATCCGCCTGAAGAACCTGCTCCTCGACGGCGTCGAGGGCGGCTTCACCCGCAACTTCCTTGCCGGTGGCGAGCAGACGACCATCTACGACGCCTCCGCCGCCTACCAGGAGGCCGGCGTGCCGCTGGTCATCCTGGCCGGCAAGGAGTATGGCTCCGGCTCCTCCCGCGACTGGGCTGCCAAGGGCACCCGCCTGCTGGGGGTCAAGGCGGTCATCGCCGAGAGCTACGAGCGCATCCACCGCTCCAACCTCATCGGCATGGGTGTCCTGCCGCTGCAGTTCCCGCAGGGCGAGTCCGCCGACTCGCTCGGTCTCGACGGCACCGAGACCTTCTCGATCACCGGAGTCACCGCGCTCAACGACGGCACGACGCCCCGCACGGTCAAGGTCGTCGCCGAGAAGGAGGGTGGCGAGACCGTCGACTTCGACGCGGTCGTGCGGATCGACACCCCCGGCGAGGCGGACTACTACCGCAACGGCGGCATCCTGCAGTACGTCCTCCGTTCCCTCGTGAACGGCTGACGCCAGCACGACACGAGAGGGGTATGCCGCGTGGTCACCACGCGGCATACCCCTCTCGCCTGTCCGGGGCGTGGTGGGTCTCCACCGTCGGTGCCCGCCAGTACTGTGCGGGCATGGCCTCCTTCGAGCTGACCCGCCGCGCCCACATCGACGCCCCGCCCGCCCGGGTGCACGAGCTCGTCGACGACTTCCACTCCTGGACGCAGTGGTCGCCGTGGGAGGACGTCGACCCCGACCTGCGACGGACCTTCAGCGGTGCCGAGAGCGGCGTCGGCGCCCGCTACGCGTGGGCCGGCAACCGCAAGGCGGGGGAGGGAAGCATGGAGATCCTGCGCAGTGACGCCACGCAGATCGACGTCGACCTGCGGTTTCTCAAGCCGTTCAAGGCCCACAACCTGATCGCCTTCTCGTTCACGCCCGCCGGCGCGGGCACCGACGTGGCGTGGACCATGAGCGGTGACCGCAACCCCGTCATGGGACTGCTCGGACGGCTCTACTTCGACAAGGCGGTCGGCCGTGACTTCGAGAAGGGCCTGGCCCGGCTGAAGCGGGCCGCCGAGGGCTGAGCGCCGCCCGCTCCCCGTCTCTCGTCTCGCCGGCGTGCCGCACGCAGTCGCAGGAGGCGCCGACCGGCCGCGACCGCAGGACACAGCGCGCAATGCGGGCGATCCTGCCGTAACGTGCGCCGTACCGGCGTCGTTGGACGTGGTAGGGGGACAGCACACACCTTTGAGGGGAGGGGTGGGCACCATGACCGGGACCATTTCTGTGCAGCGTCTGCTTCGGGCCTGCCTCGGTGCCCTCGGTCTCACCCTCCTGTGGCTCCTGCTCGCTGCCACCGACGTCCGCGCCGACGAGGCGCGCCCGGCTCCGGCAGCACCGGGGCCGGGCATTGCGGCGTCGGTCCTCGCCGACGCGACATCGACCCCCGCCCCCGGCGCTCTCGCCCTGGTCGCTGACGTGGTCGCCTCGCCCGCCAAGCAGATCGCACCATCGACAAAACCTACGAAAAGGCCTGTCGCACAACAGGAGTCGCTTCCGCGTGATACGTCCGCCCCCGGCGTCGGGAAGGCTCCCGGCTCACCCGCGCAGCGCGAGTCGGCGCCCTCGGTCGGGCCGGTGCTCCAGGCCACCGCGAGCCGCGCGGCGACCACCGTGCGCACCTCGGCCGCGACCGTCGACGCCGTGGTCGCCGCGGCCTCCACGGTCGTCACCCCGGTCGACACGGCCGGAGCGGTGACCGACGTGCTCGAGGGTGCCGGGGCCGTGGGAGGCGACCTGCTCAGGACCGTCTCCAGCGTGCTCGACGACGTGCCGGGGCAGGTCCAGCCGCTTCCGCAGGCACCTGTGCCGGTGCCAGGGCAGCCCGTGCACCAGCCTTCCACCATCGACGACCTGGCCGCTCCCGCGGCAGCTGCGCAGGACCCTGAGATCGTGCCGCCGCTTGCGACAACGTCGGCGTTGGCGACTGGGCTGGCCATCGACGGGTCAGCAGCCGCGTCATCCGTCACCGGGGCAGGGCGGGCCTCCGCCGCCGTCGGTGACCGTGGCGGCGCAGCCCCGCTCGGTCCTGGGCCGGCACCGTGGGCGCCCGGCGGTGCACCCGATGGGGTCGTGCCGGGCGCTGCGGGAGGCGCGCACGGCAGCCACTCGGGCGACAACCCGGCCGAGCCCGGCACCGAGACGATCCTCGACGCGCACGCCGCTGCCCTGAGCACCGCGGCGACCGCCGCCGAGCACCCCGCACCCCCGCGGGCACCCGGCTTCCGACCCGAGTAGGCGCGCATCGGCGCGGGCTCCGGCCTGCGCTGCGCACCAGCACCTCGCCACCGCGGGCCGCGGTGGTCCAACTCGGGAAAGGAACGGTCATGCACGCATACGTGCGCAGAGGGCTCTTCATCGCCCTCCTCAGTGGCGGCGGGGTTCTGCTCGCCGCTGGTCAGGCCTCCGCGGAGGAGACGTCCGGTCAGGACAGCCTCCTCGGAGGGAGCCAGGTGACGGCTCCGGTGACGGCGCCGGTCACGGTCGGTGACGTGGCGGTCTCGGGGACCGAGGACTCCTCGACCTCCGGTGGTACCGCGGCGGGTTCGGGGTCGGGCTCGTCGGCTCCGGCGGCTTCGTCCGGGTCGACCGAGGGGTCGGGTTCGACCGGTGGCGGGAACCAGGTGAACGCGCCGGTGACGGCGCCGGTCACGGTCGGTGACGTGGCGGTCTCGGGGACCGAGGACGCCTCGACGTCCGGTGGTACCGCGGCCGGGTCGGGCTCCGGTTCGGCTCCGGCGGCTTCGTCCGGGTCGACCGAGGGGTCGGACTCCACGGCTGGTGGGAACCAGGTGACGGCTCCGGTGGCGGCGCCGGTCACGGTCGGTGACGTGGCGGTCTCGGGGACCGAGGAC
>NZ_DATBMI010000025.1:0-4590 GCF_036554925.1 Pedococcus sp. | reverse complement strand
CCTCTCCGGAGCTGACCGTGCTGCCGCACGAGGAGGTCGCCCTCGACGAGGGCGACCTCGTCGCTGCGAGCGACCACCGGCCGGTGTGGGTCGACCTCGAGCTCGACCCCGCTCGTGTGGATGCCGACCCCGGGCCCGGTGAGGAGCGGGTCAGCGAGGCTGCCGTGGTGGAGGCCGAGCGCCAGGCCGGCCCGGACGCCTGACTAGACGCGGGCGCCGTTGTCGGGGTCGTCGTCGTCGCGCGACAGCGGCTGCCGCAGCACCAGCAGGATGAAGCCGCCCACGGTCAGCCCGAGGGCGCCGAGGGTCCACCAGCCGCTGACATCGGGCTTGAAGATGACCAGCCACAACAGCAGCAGGGGACCAGCGACCAGACCGACCACGGTGCCCCAGAAGTGCAGGTCCTCCTGCGGCGGGAGCGGAGCGGTCGGCCCCGGCTCGAAGTGCGCGTCGTCATCCTCGGGGTCGGACTGGTCGTGGCCGGCCTCGACCTCGGCGTTGCTCGCCCCCTGGCCCGTCGCGCCGCGCCACACCGGGATGCCGCCGAGGGTGGGCGCGAGCGGTGAGGGGTTCACCGGTCCTCCGACCGGTCCGTGCTCGGCCCCTTCGGGGGCCTCGGGCGAGTCGTCCGCCGGGGCCTCGGCCGGGGCCTCGGCGGAGGCGCTCTGGGTCCCGGGGGACTCCGGCGCCAGGGACGGCTCGTCGGTGTCGCCGGGGCCGACCCGGCCCGCGAGCTCGGGGGCCTCGTGGTCGGGGGCGGCGACGTCGTCCCAGTGCGCGACGATGTCCGCGAACTGGGCGTCCACGTCCCGGTCGCTCATGGGGGTCTCCCCTTCTACTCCCTAGCCGTCGCGAGACGAGGAGCTCAGTCGCTCGATGAAGGCCACCGACTCGTCAAAGATACGCGGCGCGTCATTGTCGAGGGTAGCCACGTGGTAGCTGTCGTGCAGCACGATCTCGGTGACGTCCTGGCTCGAGATGCGCGAGAGCACCATCGCCGAGCTCTCGGCGGGGATGACGTGGTCCTCGGCCGAGCGCAGCAGCAGCACCGGCTGGGTGACCTCGGGGAGGTCCCGCGTCAGGTTCTTCCAGGCGACGAGCTGGGAGTGGCCGGCCTTGAGGGGGGTGTGGCTGTAGGCCAGCTCGGTCACGCCCTCCTTCTTGATGTCGTTGGCGATCGCCTCGAGCCCACCGATGACGTTCTTCAACAGGGGCACGAACCGCACCCGCCAGTCCTTGAAGAGCACGGCGGGGTTGACCAGCACCAGGCCGGTGACCCGCGGCCCGTGCTCCTGGGCGAGGGCCAGGGCGATGCCCCCACCCATCGACAGCCCGCCGATCACGACGGTGTCACAGCGCTCGTGGAGCTCGCGGAACTCCCGGTCCGCGGCGGCATACCAGTCCTCCCACCGCGTGCGGTTCATCTCCTGCCACGTGGTGCCGTGGCCGGGCAGGCGCGGCAGCCGCACCGTCATGCCCCGCGCCGCGAGGTGCTCGGCCCACGGCCGCAGGCTCTGGGGGCTGCTGGTGAAACCGTGGACGAGGAGCACGCCGGTGGAGGAGCCGTCGTGGGAGTACGGCTCGGCGCCAGGAAGCACGGGCACGTCTGGACTCCTGTGGGGACGAGGGACGAGGGGCGAGGAAGGCGGGGCGGAGGGCAGAACGGCCACGCTGGCGCGCATCTTCGCACGGGGCCGCGACCGCGTCGATAGTGTCGTAGAGTTCACCGCGTCACAGGCGGGAGGTGCCGATTGTTCTACTGGGTGCTCAAGACAGTTGTGCTTGGGCCGATCCTCAAGCTCCTCTTCCGACCGTGGGTCGAGGGGGAGGAGAACGTCCCCGAGGAGGGGCCGGCCATCCTCGCGAGCAACCACCTGTCGTTCTCGGACTCCATCTTCCTGCCGCTGGTGGTGCAGCGGCGCGTGACCTTCCTCGCGAAGTCCGACTACTTCACCGGCCGCGGCCTCAAGGGCCGCCTGACGGCGGCGTTCTTCAAGGGGGTCGGCCAGCTGCCCATCGACCGCAGCGGGGGCCGCGCGGGGGAGGCCGCCCTGCGCTCGGGGCTGCGCGTCCTGCGTCGGGGCGAGGTGCTGGGCATCTACCCGGAGGGCACGCGCTCGCCCGACGGGCGCCTCTACCGGGGGCGCACCGGCGTCGCGCGGATGGCCCTCGAGGCGGGCTGTCCTGTCCTGCCCGTCGCGATGATCGGCACGGACAAGGCCCAGCCCACCGGCAAGAAGGTCCCCAAGATCATGCGCATCGGCGTGCGCATCGGCAGGCCCCTCGACTTCTCGCGGTACGAGGGCATGGAGGACGACCGCTTCGTCCTGCGCTCGATCACCGACGAGATCATGTACGAGCTGATGCTGCTGTCCGAGCAGGAGTACGTCGACATGTACGCCACGTCGATGAAGAGCCGGATCCTCGCCGCGGCCAAGACCAAGGCCCGCGAGCTGCAGGAGGCCGCCAAGCCGGGCACCGCCGCGCGCGAGCTCGAGGAGGCGCTCGACGCCGTCGACGACGAGAAGCGGGTCCGTCACCACGGTCCCCAGGTGGACGACGCCACGGCCGACATCGACGAGACCACCCCGGACGACGCACAGGACCGCGACGTCCCGCCGGGCCACCGCGCCGCCAGCTGAGCGGTGGTGGCCGCGCAGGGGGACGGGGCGGCCGGCGGGGGCCGGTCGACGGTGAGCCCGAACCACCCGGGCGAGACGAACGCGGGGTCGACGGGCGTGGGGTCGACGGGCGTGGGGTCGACAGGCGTGGGGCCGACCGCCCTGGGCTCGCAGCCGGCAGTGGTCTCGGCGTTCTGGAAGGGCATCGACGTCTTCCGCCCGATCGCCCTCGGCTACGCGGCCTACGTCGCGTGGGACCGCCACGAGCAGATGGTCCGCCCGGCCCTCGCGTGGGTGGTGCTGGGGGTGCTGGCCGTGTGGACGGCCTTCCTCGTCGTCCACCGGCGCCGCACCCTTGCCCTCGTGGTGACCGAGCTGGTGCTGGCCGCCGGCGCGATCCTGGCGACCCGGCTCGTCGACAGCGACGCGGTCATCCGGGCGGGCGCGAGCACGGTGCCGGCGTTCTGGCCCGCGGCCGGGGTGGTGTCGGCTGCCGTCCTGCTCGGCCGCCGCGGAGGGTTCCTGGCTGCTCTCGTCATCGGGGTCGTCGACCTCGTCGAGGTCCGGGACGCCACGCCGCACACGGTCAACAACATCGTGCTGCTGCTGCTGATCGGGACCCTCATCGGCTACGCCGTCGACCTCGCCCGCGAGGGCCACGGGAAGCTCCGCGAGGCGCTCGCGCTCGAGGCCCGGGTGCGCGAGCGGGAGCGCCTGGCCAGGACGGTGCACGACGGGGTCCTGCAGACGCTGGCCTTCATCAACCGCACCGGCGGCCAGATCGGCGGGGAGACCGCTCGGCTGGGTGCGATGGCCGCCGAGCAGGAGCGGAGGCTGCGGGCGCTCGTGAGCGGGGCGGACGGGGAGCCTGCGGCCGCCGAGGGCGACGTCGACCTGCGGACCCTGCTCGGGAGGCACGCCGGCGAGCGGGTCCAGGTGGTGGTGCCGGCCGAGGCCGTGCGGGTCCCGGCCCCGGTGGCGACCGAGCTCGCCGCCGCGGTGGGTGCCGCCCTGGACAACGTGCGCCACCACGCGGGCGCCGAAGCGCAGGCGTGGGTGCTGGTCGAGGACGAGGGCGACGCCGTGTCCCTGACCGTGCGTGACAACGGCGTCGGTATGCCGGCTGGCCGGCTCGAGCGGGCCGCCGCCGACGGCCGCCTCGGCGTGGCGTCCAGCATCCGCGGGCGGTTGCGGGATTGTGGCGGGGACGCCGAGTGGTCCAGCCGCGAGGGCGGCGGGGTCACCGTGCGGATGCGTGCGCCCAAGGCGGGCGTGGCCAGCACGACGGGAGGACGCGGATGAGCGCGGGAGCAGGGGACAGCGAAGGGGCAGGCGGGACGACGACGCCTGTCAGCGTGGTCGTGGCGGACGACCACCCGATGTGGCGCGACGCCGTGGCCCGGGACCTCACGGAGGCAGGGCTGCGCGTGGTCGCCACGGCCGACGACGGTCCCAGCGCGGTCCGCCGGACCACGGCGACCCGCCCCGACGTCCTCGTGCTCGACCTGAACCTGCCGGGCCTGCGCGGTGACGAGGTCTGCCGCGCCCTCGGCAGCCTCCCGACGAGGGTGCTGATCCTCTCGGCGAGCGGGGAGCAGCAGGACGTCCTCGAGGCGGTCAAGGCGGGTGCGACGGGCTACCTGGTGAAGTCCGCCCAGAGCGCCGAGGTCGTCGAGGCGGTGTGTGCCACCGCCCGTGGCGAGGCCGTCTTCACGCCGGGACTGGCCGGGCTCGTGCTGGGGGAGTACCGCCGGATGTCGTCGCAGCCCGAGGCCGACGCGTCGCGGCCGATCCCCGAGCTCACCGAACGCGAGACGGAGGTGCTCAAGCTGGTGGCCACCGGCATGTCCTACAAGGACATCGCGGCCGAGCTGTTCATCTCGCACCGCACGGTGCAGAACCACGTGCAGAACACGCTGGGCAAGCTGCAGCTGCACAACCGCGTCGAGCTGGTGCGGTTCGCCTTCGC
>NZ_DATBMI010000146.1:0-5987 GCF_036554925.1 Pedococcus sp. | reverse complement strand
GTCCTGCCAGGCGACCTCGATCTGGCCGGCCAGCTCGGCCGTGTAGCGGTGCGGCGTCTCGTTCATCTCATCCCTCGTGTCGTGGTTGCGGTGCTGCTTGCCTGCGCTGGGTCGGCTCACCCGGGCCAGTTCACAAAAAAGCCCCTCGCGCAGGAGGGGTTAGCCGCGGTGACGTCCGTCGTCCGGTCCGTCAGCGCGGCTGTCGAAGGAGCAGCTGCCGTGCCATGGACGAAGGCTACCGCAGGGCCCCGGCGACGATCAGCCCCTGCCCGAGGTGGTAGGTCACCATGACGACCAGCGGGGCCCAGCGCTGGGGCCGCACGAACCGGTCGAACGCCAGCACGGCGTCGCTGGCCATGAACACCAGCGCCCCGGCGGCGACCAGCGGGCGGGTGGTGCCGAAGGCGGTGACGACCATCGTGCCGATCACGACCATGTATGCCGCCACCGCGCCGGCGAGGCCCGGCTCGCCCCGGCGCCGGGTCGCCGCCAGCACGGGCCGCCCGACGACGAGCACGAGCAGCAGGACGGCCGCCAGCCCCGGCAACGCGGCCGTGAGGCTCTGCTCGCCGAGGGACCGCAGCGCCGCGACGTAGGCGACGTGGCCGAGGAGGAAGGCGCCGAGGCCGGCGAGGAACCGGGGCTCGGTCCTGGACAGGAGCGCCACGTCTCCGGCGAGGCAGAGCACGAGGGCCACGAGCAGCCAACGCCCCGGCCCGGAGCCGCCGGCGCCCATCGCCAGCGCAACCCCCGTGAGCGCCACCATGGCGAGGGGCTTCGCCACCGCCTCCAGCGCGCGCCGGCCCCGCCACACGGCATACCAGTCGAGGACGGCGAAGCCGGCGAACAGCAGCCAGAGCACCCACGCGAGCCCAGTCACTGCGGAAGGCTCCCACAGCCCTCTCCGGTGGTACCGGGCAAGGTGGGGCAGGTCACTGGTGGAGCTGGTGGGCCACCGCGTGGCCCCGGCCCCCGGCGATGAGTGCTCGGTTGACGGGGACGGTGACGACGAAGGCGACCGCCAGCGAGGCTTCCGGGGCGCCCCGGAACGGCGGGCTCGACAGCCCCGGCCCATACCCCCCACGCGTATATGCCCAACCGCTCATTGACGTACTCGGCAGGGCGCAGAATGCCGGAGGTGACCGGGCCCCGGCGCCCCTACCGTCGGCGTATGGAGGGGACGCTGCGCCTGATCGCGTGGCTGGAGCGCCATGCCGGCACCGGGGGCGCCGCCGGCGCGCTGCTCCTGTGCGCCTACTGGAACAGCGTGGCCCGCGACCTGGCCCTGCCGTCGCTGCTCGGCGTGCCGCTCCAGCTGGCTGCCACCCTGCTCTTCACGCTCGGGATCGTCGGCCACCAGCTCGAGCAGGGCACGCACCCCTCGAGCTGGGTCGGCTGGGGCGGGGCAGCCGCGGTCGGCATGGGCTTCGCGGGGTCCCTGCTGCTGGCCTGCGCCGGCATCATCCTCGTCGGCGCCTCCATGGTGAGCTGCGGCGTGCACCGCGCGACGACGGGCCGGGTCCTCATGGCCGGCGCCACCGCGCTGCTGCTCGCCACCACGCTCGCCCCGGGCTTCGGCACCGACAACTCCGTGCCAGTGGGCTGGGGCTGGCTGCTCGTCATGAACGCCGGACTCGTCCTCATCGCGGGGGCGATGATCGACCTGGCCGTGGCGCAAAAGCAGGAGCAGCACAGCACCGTCCACGCGTAGCCTGCCGCCCATGACCACGCCTGCCGTGACCCATCCGGCCCTGCCGACCTCCGAGGACCTGCGGTCCGTCATCGACGAGCTCATGAGAGCGTTCTCGACCCTGCCCGACGAGGCCTGGGACACGCCCGCGCACGAGTCCGACTGGACGTGCCGCGAGGCTGCCTCGCACGTCGTCGACACGATGGGCTTCTACGCGATGCAGATCTCGGGCACCGGTCCCTTCCGGGAGTCCTACGTCCAGCTCGTCGACCGGACCGACTCGCGCGAGGGCGCCCCGCCGGTCGTCTTCTGGCCCGACCCGGGCACGGGGACCCGCGGCATCGTGGGCTGTCTCGACGCCGTCGGCGGGATGCTGGTCGCCGTCGCCGCGACCGCTCCCCCGGAGCGGCGGGGCTGGCACCCCTACGGGACCTCGGACAGCACCGGCTTCGCAGCCATGGGCATCACCGAGTCGCTCGCGCACGGCCACGACATCCTGGCTGCGCAGGGCGTCGACCTCACCCCCGACGCAGCGGTGTGCCGCCGGGTCCTGGACCGCATCTTCCCCGCTGCCACGCGCACGGACGACCCGTGGCACGACCTGCTGGTCGCCACCGGCCGCACACCCGAGACGCGGGGGCAGCGCTGGCGCTGGGACTCGAGCGTTCGCTAGTCGCAGACCCGAGGCTCGTCGGAACACCATCCGGTTGGGCCATGGTGGCACCGGGTGGACCGGAGCAGAGTCGTTGGCGTGCCCCACACCGAGACGCTCGTCAGGAGGCTGCCATGGGAGAGCACGAGGCCCTCGAGTCCACGGTCCGGGAGATGTTCGCGGCGTTCGACAAGGTCGACATCGACGCCATGCTGGCGCTGGTCACCCCCGACGCCCAGGGTGTCGACGAGATCGCACGCAGGTGGCTGAGGTCCGCCGACGACATCTCCGCGTACGTCCAGGAGCTGCGGCCCCGGATCAGCGACGTCCGCTCCGAGCTGTCGGACATGCACAGCGAGCAGTGGGGCGACACCGCGGTGGTGACGTCGTGGCTCGAGCAGGACTACACCTTCGACGGCGAGAGGCTCCACATCGCGGCCCCGACCACCGTGGTCCTGCGCCGGCTCGACGGCGACTGGAAGCTCGCGCTGCTGCACTCCGTCGCCCTTCCCCCCGAGGGCTGAGCGGCCCACGGCCTCAAGGGCATCCCCCACGGTCCTTGGTACGCCGGACCAATGGGGGGCCTGTGCGCGCACGTCCGTCAAAAGCACGACATGTCCTGGACCATGCGCGCGAGGCGATCCCGGACGCACCGGCCGATACTCGAGTCGCCCAGGGGAGGTGGTCTCGGATGCACGGACGGCACGAGAGCCAGCACGCGCGCGTTCCTCGCGCCACCCTGTTGGTCCTCACCGCGGTCCTCGTCGTCGGGACCACCCTCGTGTTCAGCCAGCTGGACCGCCAGGAAGCGGCGGGGTCAGCCGGGAGAGCCGGCGCCACCAGCTCCCTTTCACGCGGCTCCGACGCCGTCGCCCCGAGCTCACCGACCGTGACCACGACGCGGACGCCTTCCGAGGCCGACCAGTCACGCCGGGCCGTCACCGCCGTGCTGTCGGCGTGCCGGCTGTCGAACCTGCGACAGCAGACCGCTCTCAGCACGGCTGCGGTCTCGCTGGCCCAGTGGCAGAAGCACATCGAGGCCATGAACCTGCTCGTGGCCGGCAAGATCTCCCTGTCCGTGGCACGAGACTTCTGGGAGCAGACCCGGGTCGCGGCCAGCGAGAACGCCGCCGCCTTCCGCACCGTCGACGGCCCCGTCCGCGACCGCCCCGCCACGTGCTCGGCCGTCGACCCGCGATGGTCACAGGCCGCCACCCGGGGCGAGCTCGACGCCCTCACCCGGTGCCGGGCGGCGCTGCCGGTGCGCTCGACGGTCCTCCAGCTGGCCCGGGACGGAGTGTCCCAGTGGGAGCACCACATCCACGAGATGGAGCTGATGCGCGCCGGGAAGGTCACACCCGCGCAGGCCGCCGCGGCCTGGCGGAAGTCGTGGAAGGCCGGCGACCGGAAGATGCGCGCGTACGAGGCCGCCACGCGAGAGGCCGCCGCCACCAGGTGCACCCTGCTGTGAGGGTGCCCGCAGCTTCCACGAGCAGGTGCCAGTGGTCCTCCACACCGCCTGCGCCGGGCGTGGCCGGAGGGTGCGGGGACGGCAAAGGCCCCCGCGCTGCGGGGGCCTTCGTGTCGGTGGAGCTGAGGGGACTCGAACCCCTGACCCCCTCCATGCCATGGAGGTGCGCTACCAGCTGCGCCACAGCCCCGTGCGAATCTCTTCGCCCGTTCCCCTTGCGGGGACGCCAGAGTTTACCCATCCCACCCCTGGTTTCTCCAAATCGGGTGGTCACGCCCGGGACTGCGGGCCCGGGACGGCCTCGACGCCGGGCGGGCCGACGTTCCAGCGGATCAGCCGCCAGCCCACGCGGCCCTCGGCGACCTCGGCCCAGTGGCAGTTCCCCAGCCCGCCCAGGGTGGTCCACGCCATGGCCTGGTCCATGCCGATCAGGCCGGCGACCGCTGCCCGCCCGGCCACCCCGTGGGTCGCCACGACGACGGTCTCGCCCTGCCCCAGGCCCGCCAGGAGCTCGTCGAGCGCCTCGGCCGTGCGCCGGGCGACGTCCGCCACGGCCTCGCCGTGCTCACCGCGCCGGAAGTCCTCGCCGCGCGCCAGCTTCTCCTGCTCGGCCGGCCACTGCTGCCGGACCTCCGCGCCGCTCATGCCCTGCCAGACGCCGGCGTGGATCTCCCGCCAGCGCTCGTCGAGGCTGAGGTCGACCCCGCACGCCTTCGCCACGGCCTCGCCGGTGAGCGCCGCGCGCTGCAGGTCCGAGGCGACCACGCGCACGGGTGCCAGCGGCGCCAGGGCCGCGCCCGCGGCATACGCCTGCTCCACCCCGCGCTCGGAGAGGGGGCTGTCGAGCTGGCCCTGCCAGATGCCGGCCGCGTTGTGGGTCGTCTCGCCGTGCCGCAGCACGACGAGACGCCGCCCGGAGACCGCCGGGCTCACCGGCTGCCCCTCACTGCTGGCGGCGCTTCTGCACGCCGAGCTCGAGCTCCGGGCAGTCCTTCCAGAGCCGCTCGAGCTCGTAGAAGTCGCGCTCCTCGTCGTGCTGGACGTGGACGACGATGTCGCCGTAGTCGATGAGGACCCAGCGACCCTCGCGCTGGCCCTCGCGGCGCACCGGCTTGGCCCCGACCTCGCGCAGCTTGTCCTCGACCTCGTCGACGATGGCGCCGACCTGGCGGTCGTTGGCCGCGGACACGATGACGAAGACGTCGGTGAGGGCCAGCTGCTGGCTGACGTCGATGGCGGTGATCGTCGTCGCGAGCTTGTCCTCCGCTGCGAGCGCGGCGACCTTGGCCAGGTCGAGGGCGTGTTGGGTTGCGGGCACTGCTCTCCTACGTGTGGGCTGCAACTGCGACGGGGCCGCCGGCAGCGTACAGACGGTACTTGTTGATGTACTGCACGACGCCGTCCGGCACGAGGTACCAGACGGGCTCCGCCCGCGAGACGCGGGCGCGGCAGTCGGTGGAGCTGATCGCCATGGCGGGCACCTCCTGGAGGGTGACCCGGTCCTCGGGGAGACCGCCGTTCGACAGCTCGTGACCGGGACGCGTCACCCCGATGAAGTGGGCCAGCTCGAAGAGCTCCTCGGGGTCCTTCCACGACAGGATCTCCGCGAGCGCGTCGGCGCCCGTGATGAAGAACAGCTCGTCGTCGGGCCGCTGTGCGCGGAGGTCCCGGAGCGTGTCGATCGTGTACGTGGTGCCCTCGCGGTCGATGTCGACCCGGCTGACCGTGAAGCGGGGGTTGGACGCGGTCGCGATGACCGTCATGAGGTAGCGGTGCTCCGCCGGGCTCACGCCGTCCTTGTGCCATGGCTGGCCGGTGGGGACGAACACGACCTCGTCGAGGCCGAAGAGCGCCTGGACCTCACTGGCGGCGACGAGGTGGCCGTGGTGGATCGGGTCGAAGGTGCCACCCATGACGCCGACGCGCATGCGTCAGCCGCGTTCGGGGGCCCGGGTGTGGGTGTGGCTGCCGGACATCTTCTGCGCGGTCCCGCGGAAGAACCAGAGCACGCCCAGCAGGACGCCGAACGCCACGAGTGCGAGCACGCCGTACATGGTCGCGGACATGGGCAGCTCGCGGTGGGTCTCCTCGACGGAGGAGTACAGGGTGGCCAGAGACGACGACATGGCGCACAGCCTACCCGTCGGGTCCGCACCCGCCCGCGAACACCCCGC
>NZ_DATBMI010000134.1:0-24752 GCF_036554925.1 Pedococcus sp. | reverse complement strand
GGCCATCGCCTCCGCCGCCTGGGTGGCTGTGAGGGTCCCGGTGAAGCAGTCAGGCGCGATGAGGACGTGCACATTCGGACTGTACCCGTGCCTCCCCACGCCGGCCGCGGAGCCGCCTCAGCGGCTTCTCCGCGACCCGGCTCTGCTGGCCGCGGAGAAGGCTGCAGCGCCGCCGGACGACGTGGAGTAGACGGTGGCCGACCCGGAACCCGATCCGCCCGACCGTCCGCCCGACCGTCCGCCGGAACGCCGCCCGCCACCGGAGCCGGCGGTGCGGCTGCCCTGGCCGGAGCCGGCGGTGCGGCTGCCCTGGCCGGAGCCGCCCGAGCGGCCGCTGCCCTGGCCGGAGCCGGCGGTGCGCGCGCCACGCTGCCCGCGGCCCGACTGCCGCCCCTTCCCGCCGGAGGCCTGCGCCGTCCCCGTCGCCGTGTCGACCACGATCCCGCCGGGGAACGCGCGCTCGCCCGGGGCGACCTCGCGCAGCAGGGGGTGGCTCGGGTCGAGCCGCGTCGTGGTCGGCTTGATGCCTGCCTTGCGGGTGAGGTCGCGCACATCGGCGACCTGCTCGGCGGTCATCAGGGTGACGACCGTCCCGGCTGCACCGGCACGGGCCGTGCGGCCGGAGCGGTGCAGGTATGCCTTGTGCTCGACGGGCGGGTCCGCGTGCACCACCAGGCCCACGTCGTCGACGTGGATGCCGCGTGCAGCGATGTCCGTGGCCACCAGGGTCGAGGCCGCGCCGGTGTGGAAGGCATCGAGGTTGCGCGTGCGGGCACCCTGGCTGAGGTTGCCGTGCAGCTCGACAGCGGGGACGCCGGAGGCGTTCAGCTGCTTGGCCAGCTTCTTGGCGCCGTGCTTGGTCCTGGTGAAGACGACCGTCCGTCCCGGTGCAGCGGCAAGGTCGACGAGCACAGGGAGGCGGTGGTCCTTGTGCACGTGGAAGACGTGGTGCGCCATGGTCGACACCGGCGACTGGGCCGAGTCGGCCTGGTGCGTGACCGGGCTGACGAGGAAGCGCTTGACGAGGACGTCGACCCCGGCGTCGAGGGTCGCAGAGAACAGCAGCCGCTGCCCGGTCCGGGGCGTGCGGTCCATGATCCGGCGCACCCCGGGCAGGAAGCCGAGGTCGGCCATGTGGTCCGCCTCGTCGAGCACGGTGACCTCGATCCCGTCGAGGGAGACGTGGCCCTGGCCGATGAGGTCCTCGAGGCGCCCCGGGCACGCCACGACGATGTCCACGCCACGGCGCAGCGCAGTCACCTGCGGGCCCTGCCCCACCCCGCCGAACACGGTGAGGCTGGTCAGGCCGAGCGGCCGGGCCAGCGGCGTGAGGGCGGTGTCGATCTGGGTGGCGAGCTCGCGGGTCGGCGCGAGGACCAGGGCGCGGGGCCGGCCGGGCTGGCGCCGCGTGGGCTGCGCCGCGAGTCGCGTCAGCAGCGGGAGGAGAAAGGCGTACGTCTTGCCCGAGCCGGTACGGCCCCGGCCGAGGACGTCACGGCCGGCCATCGAGTCGGGCAGGGTCGCGGCCTGGATCGGGGTCGGGGTGGTGATGCCGTCGGCGGCCAGGACGTCGGCGAGGGCGGCGGGCACGCCGAGGGTGGCGAAGGTGGTGTCAGCAGACACAGGTGGGTGCTCCCGGAGAAGAGTGGTGGTCGTTCTGCCCGGCGCGAGCCAGCACTGGGTCGCGGCGCGTGAGCATCGACATCAGAAGAGCGGCCCGAGGCAGAACTGTGCGGACCGCGCGATGTCGGCACCCTACCCCGGACAGCACCCAGAACCCGATTTCCGTGCTCCGGCGAGCTGCCGATGCGGGAAAGTCGGGCAAAAGGGAGCACACTGGGGGGATGCGTCCACGTCAGCCCGCCAACAGGCCACGTCCCGCCAACAGCCCCTTCCGCGCCGAGGCCGCGCCGGCCAGGCCGGACTACTCCGTGGACGACCGGGTGACCCACGACCGGCACGGGCTCGGCCGGGTCGTGCGCCTCGACGGCGACCGCGTCGACGTCCGGTTCGGCTCCCAGACGGTGAGCGTCGCGGTGACGAGCCCGCGGCTCCACGCGCTGTGACCCAGCGCTGAGCCTGACGCACCCCTAGGGGACGAGGCCCGCGTCCAGCAGGCGGTCCACCGCCCCCTGGTCCCCCGCGACGGCCAGCCCCCGCCGGTCGGCCCGCCCCCACAGGGCGAGGTAGAGGTGCACGGCCGGGGCGGACACCAGGGCCACGGCGTCCTCGGCCTCCCCGTCCTCGACCCGGACCTCCCCCTGCCCCAGCCGGAGGGTCCACGACCTGCCACTGCCGTCCGCGGCGAACGCCACCGGCTGCGGCGCGGGCACCAGCTCCTCAGGAGGGCGAGGCGCGAGCCGCTCGAGCTTCCTCGGCGCCATGACGCGCAGCACCTCGTCGACCCCATCGGCGGCCTCGTCGCTCGACAGGTGCGGCAGCGCGGCGACCAGACCCGATGTCGGGAGCCGTCCGGTCGCCTGCAGCAGGTCCACCAGGTGCACGGCCGTCTCGTGCACCTGGCGCCGACGCCAGAAGGCCACCCGCTGGTCAGGACCGAAGAACGTCCACGCCGGCTGCTCCGGACCCAGTCCGGAGAGAGTGTCGACCAGCTCGGCGACGCACGCGGCATACCACTGCGCGAGGGGCTGTGAGGTGTCCCGGCGCGGGTAGGGCCGGGGCTGCTCCCCCGTCCGGGCGGCGGCTGCCGCCCACAAGTGCACCCGGCCGAGGTGGTCGACGAGCGTGGTGACGTCCCATCCCGGACAGGCGGGGACCGGGGCCGTGGGGTCGGCGCGCCCGACGGCGCTGGACATCGCCGCGGTGACGCGGGCCAGAGCGGTCAGTGCGGCGTCGGCGTCCATGGCGCAGACCCTATGCCGCCGATGTGAAACGATCGCACCGTGAGCACCACCGCGGACACCTCCCCCACCCCCGCCCCCCTGCCGCTGCTCGTCCTCGGCCACGGCCGTGACCTGGCGTCCGAGCGGGGTGTCGAGTGCCCCGGCGACCTTCCAGCACCCTCCGACCCGGGGCTCGTCGAGCGTGCAAGGGCAGCGAAGGCCGCGCTCGGTGACAAGGTCTTCGTCCTGGGGCACCACTACCAGCGCGACGAGGTCATCGAGTTCGCCGACGTCACCGGAGACTCGTTCAAGCTGGCCAAGGAGGCGGCGGCCCGGCCCGAGGCGCCATACATCGTCTTCTGCGGTGTGCACTTCATGGCCGAGTCGGCCGACATCCTCACCAGCGACGAGCAGACCGTGGTGCTGCCCGACCTGGCCGCCGGGTGCTCGATGGCCGACATGGCGGCGATCCACCAGGTCGAGGACGCCTGGGACGACCTCGACGCGGCGGGCGTCGCCGACGACACGGTCCCGGTGACGTACATGAACTCCTCGGCCGCGATCAAGGCCTTCACCGGTCGGCACGGCGGCACCATCTGCACGTCCTCCAACGCGCGCACCGCGCTGTCGTGGGCGTTCTCGCAGGCCGGTGACGGCCGCCTCGAGGGTGGCACCGGCAAGGTGCTCTTCCTCCCGGACCAGCACCTCGGCCGCAACACCTGGGCCCGCGACCTCGGCGGGGCGCTCTCCGACTGCGTGGTCTTCGACCCGCACCGCCCGATGGGCGGCCTGACGAAGCAGCAGCTGAAGGACGCGCGGATGATCCTGTGGCGCGGGCACTGCTCGGTGCATGGCCGCTTCACCCTCGACGCCGTCGAGCAGGCCCGCCGCGAGATCCCCGATGTCAAGGTGATCGTGCACCCGGAGTGCCGCCACGAGGTCGTCGAGGCCGCCGACGAGGTCGGCTCGACCGAGAAGATCATCAAGACCATCGCCGCGGCACCCGACGGCACGAAGTGGGTCGTCGGCACCGAGCTCAACCTCGTCAAGCGCCTCGCCGCCGAGTTCCCACGCCAGCAGGTCGCCTTCCTCGAGACGAACGTCTGCTACTGCTCGACGATGAACCGCATCGACCTCCCGCACCTGGTGTGGGCGCTGGAGTCCCTCGTCGACGGCCGGGTGGTCAACCCGATCCGCGTCGACCCGGACGTCGCGCACTTCGCGCGGGTGGCGCTCGACCAGATGCTCGCCCTGCCGGGTGAGACGCACCGCGACTGAGCCGTGCGCCGCGCGCCCGACGTGGCGCGCTCCTGCTCAGCGTTGGTCGGTGGTCTCCTCGACCGTCAGGGTGAACCCCCGGGCGCGGAGCCGGTCGGCGAGCACGCCGCCCATGGCGGTCGCCGGCGTCAGGACGCCCGCCCGCTGCGGCAGCACCGGCTCGTCACCGGCCAGGCACAGGGCGGACTCCGCGAGCATGACGGCCGTCGCGGCATACCCGGGGTCTCCCTGCGCCGCCACCGTGGCGAGGTAGCGCCGGCCACTCGTGGTGGTGGTGCGCACCTCCATCCGGAAGCGGCCGGCGGCCCGGGCCTGCTCGCTCGGCCCCTCCCCCGGGGACGGCAGCAGGCGGTCCAGCACGGGACGGGTGCGGGGGTTCGCGAGACCGGCGAGGGCCAGGCCGAGCCCGGCGGTGACGGCTGTCGCACGCGCCCTGCCACGCACCCCACGGCCGAACGCGCTGACCTCGCGGTAGCGGAAGCGGCGGCCGTAGGCGTGCCCGAGGAGGGCGTTGCTGCGCCGGACGATCCGGGTGTTGAACGCGGCCATGACGAACGGGCCGACCCACGTCCCGGTCTGCGCGTCGCGGAACACCGAGGCGATGTCGCGCTCGCGCCCGAGGTCGGGCTCGCCCGCCCTGTCCGGGCTGAGCGCGTAGGGATCGCGCAGGACCCGCGCGAGCGAGCGGTCCGCGCCGACGGCCTCGAGCTGCGCCCGCGAGGAGTCGATGGTGCCGCCGCTCAGCCCGCCAGTGGCCCGGGCCTGGAGCGTGGTGTCGCCGAGCTCGCCGGCACCGTCGGCCTGCGCGCGCTCGTGCAGCATCAGGACGGCGAGGTCCGAGGGGATCGAGTCGTAGCCACAGGCCGTCACCACCCGTGCGCCCGTGCGGACCGCCGTCTCGTGGCAGCGGTCGATCGCGTCGCGGACGAAGAGCACCTCGCCGGTGAGGTCGGCGTAGTGGGTGCCGGCCTCGACGCAGGCCTGGACGAGCGGCAGGCCGTACCGGGCATAGGGGCCGACCGTGGTGGCCACGACCCGCGCCGAGCGGGCCAGTGAGCGGAGCCCGGCGGGGTCGGCGGCGTCGGCCGTGACGACGGGCCACTGCCGGGCCTCCCCGGGCAGCGCGGTCCGCACCCGCTCCAACCGCTCCCGAGAGCGGCCGGCCAGGGCGATGCGGCAGCCGGCGGGCGCGTGGGCCGCGAGATCCTCGGCGACCAGCCGGCCCACGAAGCCGGTGGCGCCGAACAGCACGACGTCGTGCTCACGCACCGCGCCGGTCATCCGCGCGGCTTCTGGCCGACCGGCACGCCCACGACCTCGCTGGGGTGCTGCTCCCTCGGCCGGTGCTCCGGTGGCACCCGCTCGGCCTCGCCCACCGGGCCCGGCGGGGTGCCGTCGCCGAACGGCCTGCCGCCGAGGGCCTCGCGTCCGTGGGGAAGGAGCCACCCCGACAGGTCGGGCCCCACGGGGATGACGCCGGTCGGGTTGATGTCCTCGTGCACCACGTAGTAGTGCGCCTTGATGTGGGCGAAGTCGACCGTGTCGCCGAACCCGGGGGTCTGGAACAGGTCCCGAGCGTACGCACCCAGCACCGGCATCTCGCTGAGCTTGAACCTGTTGCACTTGAAGTGACCGTGGTAGACGGCGTCGAAGCGCACGAGGGTCGTGAACAGCCGCACGTCGGCCTCGGTGATGGAGTCGCCGACGAGGTAGCGCTCCGTGCGCAGCAGGCCGGCCAGCCACTCGAGCGCACGCCACAGCCGCTCGTACGCCTCCTCGTAGGCCGCCTGGGTCCCCGCGAAGCCGCACCGGTAGACGCCGTTGTTCACCTCGGCGTAGACCCGGCGGTTGATCTCGTCGATCTCCGGGCGGAGGGCCTCGGGGTAGAGGTCGGGGGCGCCGTCCCGGTGGTGCTCCCTCCACTGCGTGGAGAAGTCGAGGGTCATCTGGGCGAAGTCGTTGGTGACCACCTTCCCGGTGGCGATGTCGACCATCGCCGGCACCGTGATGCCCCGGGCGTAGCCGGGCTCCCGGGCCTCGTAGGCGTCCTTGAGGCGCGGGATGCCGAGGACGGGGTCGACCCCGCCCGGGTCGAGGTCGAAGGTCCAGCTGTCGTCGTCGTGGACGGGCCCGCAGAGACCCATGGGGATGGCGTCCTCGAGGCCGAGCAGACGGCGGACGATGATGGCGCGGCTCGCCCAGGGGCAGGCCCGGGCGGCCACGAGGCGGTAGCGGCCCGGCTCCACGGCCCACTCGCCCTCGCCGTCGGACGTGATGCGGTCGTGGATGTAGCGGGTGTCCCGCTCGTAGCTCTGCTGGACATAGCCAGTGCGCTTGGTCTCGGCCATGGCCCGAACCTAACCGAGCCGCACAGCCCGCGCCCGCCCTCCCTGCGACCGGGCCGCAGGCACGCTGCCCGGGTCACAGGCGGGCGGCGCACCCCAGCGAGGCAGCACCAGCGGGGCACCCCGCCTCAGCGAGGCAGCACCAGCGGGGCACCCCGCCTCAGCGAGGGAGCACCAGCGGGGCGCCGCGCCGCAGTGAGGGAGCGTCAGCGGGGCAGCGCACCCACGCGGGCCAGCAGCAGCGCCTCGGCCTCGCACACCCGCTGGAACTCGCCGAGGTGCAGCGACTCGTTGGCGCCGTGCGCCCGCGCGTCCGGGTCCTCGACGCCGGTCACGAGGATCGCCGCCTCGGGGAACCGCTCCGCGAACGCCGCCACGAACGGGATCGACCCGCCGACACCGATGTCGACCGGCTCGACACCCCACGCGTCGGTGAAGGCAGCCCGGGCCTGGTCGTAGACGGGGCCGCGGGCGTCGGCGGCGAACCCGGCGCCCTGGTCGTCGAGGTGCACCTCGACCTTCGCGCCCCACGGGGTGTGCTTCGCGATGTGGGCCTGCACCGCCGCCCAGGCCTCCTGCGGGTCCTCGTCGGGAGCGAGGCGGATCGACACCTTCGCGCTCACGCTCGGCACGAGCGTGTTCGAGCTGGTCGCCACCGAGGGCGCGTCGATGCCGATGACCGTCGCGGTGGGCTTGTTCCAGATGCGGGTGAGCAGCGAGCCCGTGCCGACCACGTCGACGCCGTCGAGCAGGCCGGACTCCTCCCGCAGCCGCGCCTCGTCGTAGTCGAGGTCGGAGGCGACACCGGACCTCAGGCCCTCGATCGCCACGTCACCGCTGTCGTCGTGCAGGCTCGCCAGCAACCGCACCATCGGCATCATCGCGTCGGGCACCGCCCCGCCGAACATGCCCGAGTGGATGCCGTGGTCGAGGGTGGTCACCGTGATGACGACCCGGATCAGGCCGCGCAGCGTGGTGGTCAGGGCCGGCTCGCCGATCGCCCAGTTGGTCGAGTCCGCCAGGACGATCGCATCCGCGCGCAGTTTCTCGCCGTGCCGCTCGAGGATCGTGGGCAGCGAGTCGGAGCCGATCTCCTCCTCCCCCTCGACGAACACCGTCACGCCCACCGGCAGGCTGCCGCGGTGGGCCCGCAGCGCGGCGAGGTGCGCCATGATCCCGGCCTTGTCGTCGGCGGCGCCGCGGCCGTAGAGCCGGCCGTCACGCTCGGTCGGCTCGAACGGCGGGCTGTCCCAGAGGTCGTCGCTCCCCGTCGGCTGCACGTCGTGGTGCGCGTAGAGCATGACCGTCGGCGCACCCGCTGGCCCGTCGATGTGGCCGATCACCGCGGGGCGACCGCCCTCACGGACGATCTCGACGTCGAGGCCCTCGGCACGCAGCAGCTCGGCCGTGGCCTCGGCGCTGGCCTCGACGTGCGCCTGGTCGAAGGCGTCGAGGGAGATGCTCGGGATCCGGGTCAGGGCCTCGAGGTCCGCGCGGATGCCGGGCATGAGGCCCGCCACGGTGCTCTTGAGGTCGGCGATCTGGTCGGCGGTCAGCACGTCGTCGGTCACGGTCGGGAGCCTAGCCGGTGGCCGCGCTCGGTCGAGGAGGCCGTCGGCCAGGCGCCGGGAGCGGACGGCCCACGGCGGGCAGCGGGCCACGGGCCACCCGCCCGGCTCCCGCGATGCGGAGGAACTCGTCCGCACGGCATACAGTTGGCCCGTGTTTGGACGCAACAAGACGCTGAACGAGCAGCAGGCCGAGACGGTCACCCGCCCCGAGCGGGAGGGCGCGAAGAACCGGCCGACCCCGAAGCGGCGCGAGCAGGAGGCGGCCCGCAAGAGGCCGCTGGTCGTCACCGACCGCAAGGCCGCCCGCCAGGCTGACCGGCTCAAGCGGCGGGAGTCCTCCGCGAAGATGCGCGAGGCCATGCTCACCGGCGACGACCGCCACCTCCCGGCGCGCGACAAGGGCCCGGAGCGGCGGTTCATCCGCGACTACGTCGACGCCCGCTGGAACCTCGGCGAGTTCATGCTCCCCGTGATGCTGGTCGTGCTGGCGCTGTCGTTCATCCGGCTGCCGTGGGCGCAGCTGAGCGTGTTCGTCCTCGTGTACGGCCTGCTCCTCGTGGCCGTCGGCGACGCCATCCTCATGTGGCGCCGGCTCAAGAAGCGCCTCGCCGCGAAGTTCGGCGCCGACGGCGTGCCCAAGGGTGGGGCCATGTATGCCGTGATGCGCGCGTTCCAGATGCGGCGCTCGCGGATGCCCCGCCCGCTGGTCAAGCGCGGCGAGTACCCCGCGTAGGGTCCCGTGCCGCCGGGGCCTGCCCGGCGCCCTGCCCCCGCGAGCGCTCCGCGCCGTTTCGGCGCCTGCTCTCGCCTACTCCGCGGCCTGAAGGCTCATCGGCCCGTAGACGAGCTGGCCCTCGCGGTACAGGCTGACGGCGTCCACCCCTGCGGCGGCCAGCTCGTGCCAGGTCTCGCCGAACCAGTTCTCGGCGTCGGACTGCGACGGGAACGCGGTCGTCACGAGGCCCTCCCCGCTCAGCGGCGAGCCGTCGGCGTCGAGATAGGTCCAGGTCCACGCATCGCTCATGCGACGCATCGTATGCCGCGGCTCACTTCCCGGTGACCCCTGCGGAGTCGAAGGTGGCCACCTCGGTGAGCAGGCGGGCCGCCGACTGCACGAGGGGGACCGCGAGCACGGCACCCGAGCCCTCTCCCAGCCGGAGGCCGAGGTCGAGGGCGGGCGTCAGCCCGAGGTGGTCCAGGCCCACCCGCGCGCCCGGCTCCACGGACAGGTGGCCTGCGACCCAGTAGCCGGTCGCGGCCGGGCAGAGGGCGCTGGCGACCAGTGCCGCGGACACCGCGATGACGCCGTCCAGCACCACCGGCACCCTTCGCGCCGCGGCGCCGAGGAGAAAGCCCGCCAGGGCGGCGTGCTCGAGCCCGCCCACCTCGGCGAGGACGTGGAGCGGATCCGAGCGGTCGAGCCGCTCCATGGCACGCTCGATGGCGGCCGTCTTGCGCACCAGGGTGGGGTCGTCGATGCCGGTGCCCCGGCCCGTGACCTCGGAGGGCTCGCTCCGGGTGAGAGCGGCCACCAGCGCGGCCGACGCGGTGGTGTTGGCGATGCCCATGTCGCCGGTCACGAGCAGGTCCGCGCCACCGCCGACGAGGTGGTCCGCGACCCCGACGCCCACCTCGAGCGCCGCCGTTGCCTCGGCCCGCGTCATCGCCGGGCCGCACGCCAGGTCGGCCGTCCCATGGGCGACCTTGCGGCTCAACAGGTTCGGGGCCTCTGGAAGGTCGGCCGCCACGCCCACGTCCACCACCGTGACCGAGGCGCCGACCTGACGGGCCAGGGCGTTGACGACGGCCCCGCCGCCGGCGAGGTTCGCGACCATCTGCGCGGTGACCTCCTGCGGCCAGGGCGTCACGCCCTGTGCGTGGACCCCATGGTCACCGGCGAAGACCGCGACGGCCGGCGTCGACGGCACCGGTGGGGGGCACTGCCCGGAGATGGCGGCGAGCTGGGAGCCGAGGTCCTCGAGGAGGCCCATCGAGCCCGGGGGCTTCGTGAGCTGGGACTGCCGCGCGTCGGCCTCGACGGCGGCCCGCGCGGACGGCGGTCGGATGGACGCGATGGTCTGGGCGAGCAGAGACACGGGGTTCCTCCTGGGGACGACGCGGTCACCCTAGCGAGCCCGCCGAGGCGGGACGGCACCCCCGGACGCTGCGGCCGAGATCACTTTGACAGCACCCCCGGGCGGGTGGGACGGTTCGCTCGTCGAAAGCCCGCTGTCAGGGGAAGCCGGTCCAAGTCCGGCGCTGTCCCGCAACCGTAGGCCGATCCCGCAGCTCATCCGGGACGGCGAGCCGGAGCGCCTGGCCCCGGGAGTCGACTCCAACATCGTCCGTCGTGGAATGCGGACCGGAGTCAGGGACGTCGGGCCTGAGCAGGGCCGCGTCTCCTCGCCGGTCGCGAGGAGGAACCCATGTCTCGCACCACCCTGCGGCCGGCTCTGGCCGCGCTGTCCCTGATCGTCGCCCTCGTGGCCGCCGTCGTCGTCCCGGCCCAGTCCGCGAGCGCCGCCGCGTACCGCTACTGGGGCTACTTCCAGCTGCAGGGCTCCGCCTGGGCGTTCGCCAGCAAGGGCCCTGAGCAGGTCACCCCCGCCGACGGCTCCGTCGAGGGCTGGCGGTTCGCCGTCGCCGGCGAGAGCGACAGCCGTACGCCCCGCGCCACCGCCACGTTCGCCGACCTGTGCGGCACGACGCCCGCCGAGACGGGGAAGAAGCGCGTCGGTGTGGTCATCGACTACGGACGGGGGGCCGACACCGAGGACGGCACGGAGCCGCCCGCACCGGCCGGCAAGTGCGCTGTCGTCGCCAGCGCCGCCACGGGCGCGGAGGTCCTGGCGTCGGTGGCGGCAGTCCGGGCCGAGAACGGCCTGGTCTGCGCGGTCGACCAGCACCCGGCCAAGGGCTGCGGCGGCGAGGTCAAGGAGGTCAGCGCGCAGGCGCAGGCCGCCGACACGCCTGTGACGCTGTCGACGCCGAAGGCGGTGTCCGAGGGTGACGCCGCGGCAGCCCCCGCCGCCGACGGCGAGGGTGCGCCGATCATGGCGTATGCCGGTATCGCCGTTGCGGTCGCCGCCGCCGCTGGGCTCCTGCTCGCCGCCCGGCGTCGCCGCGCCGACCACTGAGCCGCTCCCACTCGGTGCCCGACCACGAGCCGCAGACCATGCCCTCCGACCTGACCCGACGATGAGCCCGCGGCCCGCCCACGCCTCGCTCCCCAGGCTGCTCCACCCTGCCGCCTGGTGGCTGTGGGGCCTCGGCCTGGCAGCGGCGGCGTCTCGGACGACCAACCCGGTGCTGCTCGTCCTCATCGTCGTGGTGGCGGGCTGGGTGGTCCTGGAGCGGCGCGAGGTCGGCGCGACGAACGCGTTCGTCCCCTTCCTCGTGATCGGCCTGGTCGCGATCGCCCTGCGGGTCGTCATGGTCACGCTGCTCGGGGGCGGGGTGACCGGCCGCGTGGTCATCTTCCGCCTGCCCGAGATCCCGCTCCCGGAGTGGACGAGCGGAGTGCGGCTGGGCGGCGCGGTGACCCTCGAGGGGCTGGTCGCCGCGGCATACGAGGGCATGCGGCTGGCCGCGGTGCTGGCCTGCCTCGGCGCCACCAACGCGCTGGCGAGCCCCCGGCGCCTGCTCCGCTATGTGCCGGCCACGCTCTACGAGGTCGGGACAGCCGTGGTGGTGGCGCTGACGTTCGCACCGCAGCTGGTCGAGGACGCCACCCGCGTCCGTGGCGCGCGCCGGCTGCGCGGGCACTCGGGCAAGGGCCTGCGCGAGATGGGGCGCCTGGCGGTTCCCGTCCTCGTCGGCGCCCTCGAGCGGTCGCTGAGCCTGGCGGCGTCGATGGAGTCGCGCGGCTACGGTCGGGTCGTGCGACGCACCACCTCCTCGACCAGGCTGGCGGGTGCCCTGACCCTGTTCGGGCTGCTGGGGGTCGTCATCGGCCTCTACGGGCTGCTCGACGCGACCAGCCCGGCCGTCCTCGGCGCCCCCCTGCTCGTCGCCGGTGCCGTGTGCTCCGGCGCGGCGCTCGCGGTGGGGGCCCGGCGCGACCCGCGCACCCGCTACCGCCGCGACCCGTGGGCCGCACCGGAGTGGCTGGTCGCAGCCAGCGGCGCCGTCCCGGCCGCGGCCCTGTCCGTCGCCGCGGGGCTGTCGTGGGACGGCGTGGTGCCGCAGCAGGTGCCGCTGGCCCTGCCGGCCGTCCCGCTCGCACTCGTCGCCGCCGTGGCGGTCGGGGCGCTGCCCGCGTGGGTCGCACCCGTCCCGCCGCTGCTGGCCCAGACCAGGGAGGCCAAGGCATGATCCGCTTCGACGGGGTCGGGGTGACCTACCAGACCACGCACGACCTGGCGCCCGCGGGCGGGCTGCCGGTCACCGATCCGGGCACCGTCTTCGCCGACGCCACCTTCGAGATCGCGGAGGGCGAGCTGGTCCTCGTGGTCGGCCCCACGGGCTCGGGCAAGTCCACGCTGCTGCGCTGCATCAACGGCCTGGTTCCGCACTTCTCGGGCGGCACCCTCCACGGGCGCGTCGTGGTCGGTGGACGTGACACGCGGGAGCACCGACCCCGGGACCTCGCCGACCTCGTCGGCTTCGTCGTGCAGGACCCCGTCTCCTCGTTCGTCACCGACACGGTCGAGGAGGAGATCGCCTACGGCATGGAGGCGCTCGGGGTCGACGCGACCGCCATGCGCCGCCGCGTCGAGGAGACCCTGGACCTCCTCGGGCTCGCCGACGTGCGCCACCGCCCGCTGCGCGACCTCTCCGGTGGGCAGCAGCAGCGCGTGGCGATCGGGGCGGTGCTGGCAGCGGGCCCCAGGATCCTCGTCCTGGACGAGCCCACCTCGGCACTGGACCCGGTGGCGGCCGAGGACGTCCTCGCCACGCTCCACCGGCTCGTGCACGACCTGGGCATCACCGTGGTCGTCGCCGAGCACCGCCTCGAGCGTGTCATCCACCACGCCGACCGGGTCGTCCTCATCGGCGACGGCGGCGTCTCCGGCCTGCTCGACCCCGCGGACGCGATGGTGAGCTCGCCGATCTACCCGCCGGTCATCGGCCTCGGCAGGGCCCTGCGCTGGTCCCCGCTCCCGCTGTCGGTCCGGGACGCACGACGCCGCGCGGGGGACGTGCGCGACGCGCTGTCGGGCGCTCAGCCGGCTGCCGCACCGACGGCGGGCAGGGCGCTCACCCCCGTCGCCCGGGTGGAGGGCCTGGCCGTCCGGCGCGGCGCCGTGATGGCGTTGCGCGGGGTGAGCCTCGACGTCCGCCCGGGCGAGGTCGTCGCGGTCATGGGCCGCAACGGCGCCGGGAAGTCCACCCTGCTCGCCAGCCTGGTCGGGCACGTCTCCCCGGCCGCGGGGTCGGTGCGTCTGGGCGACCTCGACCCGGACGGCGCCACCCCCGCCGACGTCGTGCGGCGGGCCGGGATGGTGCCGCAGGATCCGTCCCTGATCCTGTATGCCGAGTCCGTCGCCGAGGAGTGCGAGGCCGCGGACCGCGACTTCCGCCTCCCTCCCGGGACCACCGCGCAGACGCTCGAGCGGATCGTGCCCGGCCTGGACCACGACCAGCACCCGCGAGACCTCTCGGAGGGGCAGCGGGTCTCGCTGGCCCTGGCGGTGATCCTCGCCTCGGGTCCGTCGGTGGTGCTCCTCGACGAGCCGACCCGCGGGCTGGACTACGCAGCCAAGCGACGCCTCGTCGGGATGCTGCGCGACCTGTCCGCGGCGGGCACGGCGGTGGCCATCGCCACCCACGACGTCGAGCTCGCGGCCGAGGTCGCCAGCCGGGTGGTGGTGCTCGCCGAGGGCGAGGTCGTGGCGGACGGCCCGGCGGCAGCCGTGCTCGCCGGCTCCCCCGCCTTCGCCCCCCAGGTCTCCAAGGTCCTGCATCCCCTGCACTTCCTGACGGTCGACCAGGTCGTGGCCGCCGTGGGGGCGGCGTCATGAGCGGTGCCGGCGCCTTCGGCGCGTCGAGCCGGTGGCGCGCCCTGGCCGCCATGGGTCTGGTGATGGTGGTCGGGGTCGTCTCGTTCGGCTGGCCGTTCCTCGCCGAGCCGGGGTCGCAGGTGAGCCAGCTCGGGCACGGCGCCGACGCGTCGTTCATCTTCGTCGCGCTGATGGGGCTGCTCGGGGTCGTGCTGCTCGCCGAGCTGACCTCGGGCGGCATCGACGCCAAGGGCATCGCCGTGCTCGGCGTCCTCGCGTCCGCGGCGGGTGCGCTGCGCGTGCTGTCCGCAGGCACCGCCGGCCTCGAGCCGATGTTCTTCCTGCTGGTGATCGCCGGCCGCGTGCTCGGTGCCAGCAAGGGGTTCCTGTTCGGTGCGCTGGCCCTGCTCACGTCGGCATTCCTCACCGCCGGGATCGGCCCGTGGACGCCGTTCCAGATGATCGCCTGCGGGTGGGCAGCCATGGGGGCCGGGCTGCTGCCCCGAGCCACCGGTTGGGCCGAGCGCGTCATGCTCGCCGTCTACGGTCTGGCGTGCGGAATGGTCTACGGTGCCGTCATGAACCTCTGGTTCTGGCCCTTCCTGGGGGCGGCCGCGCCCGCCGGCGCCGGCTACGTTCCCGGAGCGGGTGCTGCCGTCAACCTCGGCCACTACGCGGTCTTCTACGTCACCACCTCCCTGGTGTGGGACCTCCCCCGCGGGCTCCTCACCGGCGGGCTGGTGCTCGTCGCGAGCGCTCCGCTCCTGCGCGCCCTGCGCCGGAGCCTGCGGCAGGCGCGGTTCGACGTCCCCGTCCAGTTCGCCCCGACGCCATGACGACGACCCTCGTCCTGGGCGGTGTGCGCAGCGGCAAGAGCCGCTACGCCGAACAGCTGCTGCGCGGGCACGAGGAGGTCCTCTACGTCGCCCCCGGGTACCCCGCGGACGAGGGCGACCCGGACTGGGCGGCGCGGGTCGAACGGCACCGGGCGCGGCGGCCCGAGGGGTGGAAGACACTCGAGACCCTCGACCTCGCCGACGCCATCCGCGCCGCGACGACCCCGGTCCTCGTCGACTGCCTGGGTCTCTGGCTGACGCGCTTCATCGACGGCATCGGCGGCTGGGACTCCCCCAAGGAGACCGGGATCGCGGTGGCCTGGGCGGTCCGCGACCTTGCCGACGCCTGGGAGAACGCCCCGACCGAGATCGTGGCCGTCACCAACGAGGTGGGGCTGGGGGTCGTCCCCTCGACGCCGTCCGGTGGGCTGTTCCGCGACGAGCTCGGCCGGCTCAACTCCGAGCTCTCCGCGCGAAGCGACCGGGTGGTCCTGGTCGTCGCGGGCCGTGTGCTCGACCTCAGCGACGCCCCGGTCATCGACGAGTAGCCGCCGAGCACGGACCCAGTGAACGCCGTTCGCCTGGCCTTCGGCCTGCTCACCGCCGTCCCCACGGCGACGCTCCCTCGGGTCGACCGCCTGTCGGCCGGCAGGGCCATGCTCCTGGCGCCGGTCACGGCGCTCCCCCTCGTGGTCGTGGTCGCGGCTGCCCACCGCGTGGTGGTCGCCGGATCCCCTCCCCTGGTGACCGCTGCCCTGGTGGTGGCGCTCGGCACGCTCTACAGCCGCGCCATGCACCTCGACGGCCTCGCGGACACCGCCGACGGCCTGTCGGCGGGCTACGACGCAGAGTCGTCCCTGCGCGCCATGAAGGCCTCCGACACCGGCCCGTCCGGCGTGGCGGCGGTCACCCTGGCGCTGCTGGTCGAGGTGGCCGCCCTCGCGTCCCTCCTGCCGACCGCCACCGGCACGGGGCTGGCCTGTCTCGCGTGGGTGACCTCCCGCCACACTCTCGCCGTCGCGTGCCGGCGCGGGGTGCCGGCAGCCCAGCCGGAGGGTCTCGGCGCGCTGGTGGCGGGCACGGTGGGGCCGGTCGGGCTCGCTGCGAGTGCGGCGGTGCTCGGCGCCGTCGCCGGGACCCTCCCGTTCCTGAGCTCCGCGCTCGCCCCGGTGGCCTCCGTGCCAGCCGACGCCGAGGGGTGGAGCGCCACCGGGTGGCTCGCGCTGCTCGTGGCCGCCGGCGGCCTGGCCGCGTCGGCGCTGCTCGTCCGCCGCTGCCGCCGGCGCCTGGGCGGGATCAGCGGGGACGTCCTCGGCGCCGGGATCGAGGTCGCGCTGGCGGCCTCGCTCGCCGTCGCCGCCCTCGCGGCCGGCGCGGCCGGCGCGGCCGCCTAGCCTCGCCAGCGGACGAGCCCTGCGGCGGACTAACCTCCTGGCGGGCCGGCCTCCACGCGGCGGCGCACCTCGGCGAGCCCCTCGGGCCCGGCCGGGACACCCCACCAGCTCTCGACCCACCAGGTGCCGCCCGCCTGTTCCCAGTCGGCGGGCGTGCCCTCGAGCTGGGCGAACTCCCCGCTCGAGTCCGCCTCCACCACGACGTCATAGCCCTCCCAGGGGAGTTCGAGCCGCTCGCGTTCCGCCCGCACCAGACCGACCACCTCGGCGAAGGAGTCCAGGTCGTAGTGCGAGCCGGGCCCTGGCTGGGTGCGGTCGACGACGTACGGCAGCAGGCCGTCCCAGCGCGCCGCCCTCGCGAGGGAGGGCTGGCGGTGCTGGCCCGGAACGTACGCGCCCACCACCCACACCGGGGGCCTCGGCCGCTGCACCGGCGGGGGCGGCAGCATGAAGTCGGTCGGGCGCGCGGAATAGTGGGTGCCCTCGAACGAGAACGGCTGGCCTCGCATCAGCCCGTCGAAGACCGCAAGACCCTCGTCGAGCTTCTGGGCTCGTACCCGGCGCCCCTCGTCCGCCTCGAAGGCCGTCCATCCGTCGTGCAGGGCACCGAGCCCGGCGCCCATGATGGCCCGACCCGCGCTGAGCCGGTCCACGGTGCCGACACGGGAGGCGAGGTCCCACGGCCGCCAGCGCGGGACCGGCGTCAGCAGCGTGCCGAGCCTGATCCGCTCGGTGACCATGGCGGCGGCGCCCAGCGTCACCCACGCGTCGACGCCGAAGACCGCCTCCCAGGTGAAGATGCCGTCCCAGCCGTGCGCCTCGCCCACCTGGGCCAGCTCGGCGAACTGACGGGAGTCGGCATACGGCACCACGAAGCCACACCTCATGACAGCGACGCTACCGCCGCGATCCGACAGTCCTCAGCCCCCGACGACCACGGTCGGGTCCACCCGCACCTCGGCGGTCAGCGAGTTGGCGACGTAGCACTCGTCATGGGCCTGGTGCACCAGAGGCGCCACGACGCCGGCGGGGTCTGGACCCGCCTGCGCGGTGACGGTGATCCGCGGCCGCAGCTCGATGCGCGTGATTCGCTGCGGGGAGACGTCGGCTGGCATCACCCCGACGGCGTCGTCCTCGTAGCCGACGACGTCGACCCCGGCCCGCGCCGCCACCGCGAGGAAGGACAGCAGCTGGCACGAGCTCGCCGCCATGACCACCAGCTGCTCCGGGTTCATCAGGTCGGAGTCCCCCCGGAAGTGCGGGTCGGCGCTGAGCTCGACGACGTCCGCCGCCGGCGGCGCGACCGCCGAGTGGGCGCGTGGGTAGGCTCGGTACCCCGCCCCCGTGGACCCGCTCCACTGGAGCTGCGCGCGGTAGGTGTGGTCCGGCATACGGCCCGCTGCCTCAGCTCTCGCGGACGCCGACCTCGACGAACGGCGGGCGCACCACGCGAGCAGGGACCTCGCGTCCGCGAACGTCGATGACGACCTCGTCGCCCTCGCTGACCGACGGCGCCAGCAAGGCGAGCGCGATGCCGTTCCTCAGCGTGGGCGAGAAGGTCCCGGAGGTCACCTCGCCGACCTGCTTGCCGTCGGCGACCACCGCGCAGTGGGCCCGGGGTATGCCGCGGCCGGTGGCGAGCAGCCCCCAAGCCACCTTGGCGGGTCCGGCCGCCTTCTCCGCCACCAGGGCCTCCCGCCCCCAGAAAGCGCTCTTCTTCCAGCCGACGGCCCAGCCGACGCGCGCCTGCACGGGGCTGATGTCGGGGCTGAGCTCGTTGCCGTGGAGGGCGTACCCCATCTCGGTGCGCAGCGTGTCTCGGGCGCCGAGGCCACACGGCAGTCCGCCGTGCGGCTCCGCAGCCCGGAGCAGGGCGTCCCAGAGCTCGGCGGCGACCCCCCAGGCCGGCACCAGCTCGTAGCCTCGCTCCCCGGTGTAGCCGGTGCGGCACACGATGACCGGGTGACCTTGCCACTGCGTCTCGACGAAGGACATGTAGTCGTGGCCGGCGGGCAGCCCCAGCGCCTCGAGCACCTCGTCGCTCTTGGTGCCCTGGACCGCGATGACGCCGTAGCCCTCGTGGAGGTTCTCGACCTCGATGCCCTCTGGAGCCGCGGCCTCGAGCATCTCGACGACCGCCGCCGTGTTCGCGGCGTTCGGGATCAGGAAGACGTCGTCGTCGCCGCGCAGGTAGGCGATGAGGTCGTCCACCACACCGCCGCTCTCGTTGCAGCACAGGGTGTACTGCGCCTTCCCCGGCGCGATGCGGTCGAGGTCGTTCGCGAGGCACGAGTTGACGAAGTCCTTGGCGCCCGGGCCGTGCACGCGGGCCTTGCCGAGGTGTGAGACGTCGAAGAGGCCGACGGAGGTCCGCACCGCCGTGTGCTCCCGCACGACCCCACCGCCGGGGTACTCGATCGGCATCTCCCAGCCACCGAAGTCGGCCATCTTGGCGCCGAGCGCCACGTGCTTCTCGTGAAGGGGGGACGTCTTCAGGGCGCCGTTGCTCATGGGCGGAACCGTACCGCCACCGCCCACCGGTCAGCACTGCCGTGGCTATCCTGCAGGGCGAAGGTGACCCCTCCCCCGACGACGAAGGACCACACGGCGTGACCACACTGACCGTTTCAGACCGCCCCGCCCACGAGCTGAAGGCTGACGCCCTGGTCCTCGCGACCGTGTCCGTCGACGGCTCCGCAGCACTCGCGGCGGGCCACGGGCTGCCGCCGGAGGCAGCAGACCACCTCGGCTCCGCGCTGACGGCACTGGCGGCGAAGGGTGCCGCCGACGAGGTGCTTCGCCTCGCGGGGGTGCCCGGGGTGGCCGCCGCCGTCGTCGTCCTCACCGGTCTCGGCGAGGGCACCGCGGAGGCCTCGTCCTTCCCCGAGGAGACCCTGCGGCGCGCCGCCGGTGCGGCGACGCGGGCCCTGAGCGGGGTCGGCAAGGTGGCGGTGGCGCTGCCGGCCGCCGACGCCGGGTCCGCCGCCGCGGTCGCCGAGGGTGCTGCGCTCGGGTCCTACCGGTATGCCGGCCTGCGCGGCGAGACGACCGGCGCCGCCAAGGGGTCCAGGAACGCCCGCACCGCCAGGACCAAGGCCGAGCAGAACGCCGGGCCCGCGGCGGTCATCGTCGTGAGCGACCGCGCTCGCGACCGCGGCGTGAAGGCTGCGGTCAAGCGTGCCGGTGTCCTCGCCGAGGCGACGGCCTACGCCCGCGACCTCGTCAACACCCCGCCCAACCGGCTCTTCCCGCAGTCCTTCGCCGACTCCGTGAAGGCGCGTGCCTCCGCGTCGTCCGCCAAGGTGTCCGTCCGGGTGCTCGACGAGAAGGCCCTCGCCAAGGGCGGGTTCGGCGGCATCGTGGGAGTGGGCCAGGGGTCGGCCAACCCGCCGCGCATCGTCGAGCTGACCTGGAAGCCGGCCAGGGCCAAGGCGTCGCTCGCGCTCGTCGGCAAGGGCATCACGTTCGACTCCGGCGGCCTCTGCATCAAGCCGGCGGCCGGGATGCTCACCATGAAGTCCGACATGGCCGGTGCCGCAGCGGTCGCCGCGACGGTGTTCGCCGTCGCCGAGCTCGGGGTGCCGGTGGCCGTGACCGGCTACCTCTGCCTCGCCGAGAACATGCCGAGCGGCACCGCGCAACGCCCGGGGGACGTGGTCACCATGCGCAACGGCACGACCGTCGAGATCATCGACACCGACGCCGAGGGGCGCATGGTCCTCGGCGACGGCCTCTGCCTCGCGAGCGAGTCCGCCCCTGACGCGGTCGTCGACATCGCCACCCTCACCGGCGCCCAGATGGTCGCCCTCGGGGCGCGGGTCGCGGCGATCATGGCCAACGACGACGAGTTCCGTGACACGGTCCGGTCCGCGGCCGACGCCGCGGGCGAGGCCGCCTGGCCGATGCCCCTCCCTGCCGACCTCCGGTCGCAGCTCGACTCGAGCGTCGCCGACCTGGCCCACAAGGGCGAGCGTTGGGGCGGCATGCTCACCGCCGGGCTGTTCCTCAAGGAGTTCGTCGGCGAGGGAATCCCCTGGGCCCACATCGACATCGCGGGACCGTCCTTCAACGAGGGTGGTGCCTGGGGCCGCACGCCCAAGGGCGGGACCGGCTTCGGCGTCGCGACGCTGCTGTCGCTCGCGGAGGGCTACGCCGCCCGCTGAGCCGCGCGGCACCACCCGCACGCCGGAGGGCCTGGTCCGAGCTGGACCAGGCCCTCCGGCGTGGCTGCCGCTCAGCCGCTCTTGCGGCGGAACATCTGCTGGGTCGCGCTGGTGGCCGCGCTCTGCGCATGGTCGACCTTGGAATGCTCCTGGTCGTCGGAGACGTCCTTGCCTCCGTGGGCGTGCTTGCGGTCGAGAGCGTCGCGGAACTTCTTCTTGAGGTCCTCGCTGGCGGCCGGGCGGCCAGCGCCCTTCGGCGTGTTCGACATCGTCACTCCCTGCCTCGGTGCGGGCACCGTGTGCCCCGGTCGCCCCCCAGCGTGGCACCGCCACCGCGCCATGGCCACCGGGTTTCCGTCCAGCTCCACGTCGTATGCCGCGGACGCGCCGGGGCCCCGCGACTCAGCCCTTCCTGCGCTGCCGGGAGTTCCACTCGCGCATGCGGTTCGGGTATCCGGTCTGGTTCACGTCGTAGACGGGCACGCCGAGGCTCCGCGCCAGGTCGAACGCCGCCTCGCGCGACCCCGCGGCCCGCCGGGTCCACTCCCCGTCGTGCGCGATCAGGATGACGGTCGTGGCAGTGACGTTGGTCGGGGGCTCCACGTAGGCCTCGACGCCTCGCCGGGTGGTCGCGAACTCGGCGAGGTGGTCGCGGACCGCCTGCCGGTCCACGGCCATGTTGGGCCCGTCCGACCGGCCCCCCGACTGCCGCGCGCGCCCACCGCGCCTCCACCACGCCATGCCCCCACCATAGGCGGCCACGACCACCCACCAAGCGGATTCGACACGCCGCTGCGGGCACGTGTTCCCGTGGTCGACCCGACCGGCGACGGGCCCTCGACCCGGCAGTGGACCTGCTTGCGCCTGCTCCGCCAATCAGTGACAAGATGCTCTGTGTTGGCCGCGCCCCTGTCACGACCTGGCGGCGACCGCAGCCGACACCGACCCGACCATGCGAACGACGCAAGGGAGCGAGCACGATGCCGGCTGACGCCGAGAGCACCTTCGATGTAGTGATCCTCGGCGGAGGCAGCGGCGGCTACGCCTGCGCGTTCCGCGCGGCCCAGCTCGGACTGAGCGTGGCCCTGGTCGAGAAGGACAAGCTCGGGGGCACCTGTCTCCACGTCGGCTGCATCCCCACGAAGGCGCTCCTCCATGCCGCGGAGGTGGCGGACTCCGCGCGCGAGAGCTCGACGTTCGGCGTCAAGGCAACCTTCGAGTCCGTCGACATGTCCGGCGTCAACGCCTACAAGGACGGCGTGGTCAGCCGGCTCTACAAGGGCCTCCAGGGACTCGCGAAGGCCCACCGGATCGAGATGGTCGAGGGCGAGGGCCGCCTCGTCGGCCCCAAGACCGTCGAGGTCGCTGGCCGCCGGGTCACCGGCCGCAACGTCGTGCTCGCCACCGGCTCCTACGCCAAGAGCCTGCCCGGTCTCGAGATCGGCGGCCGGGTCATGACGAGCGAGCAGGCCCTGCAGCTGCAGGACGTCCCGGCCCGCGTGGTGGTCCTCGGTGGCGGTGTGATCGGTGTCGAGTTCGCCTCCGTGTTCCGCTCGTTCGGCTCCGAGGTCACGATCGTCGAGGCCCTGCCCCGGCTCGTGGCGGCGGAGGACGAAGCCATCTCCAAGCAGCTCGAGCGCAGCTTCCGCAAGCGCAAGATCGCCTTCAAGACAGGGGCCCGCTTCGATGGAGCGACCCAGTCCGGGGACACCGTCACCGTCAGCCTCGAGGGCGGCGAGCGGATCGAGGCCGACCTGCTGCTCGTGGCGGTGGGCCGTGGCCCGGTGACCGACGGCCTCGGCTACGAGGAGGCGGGCGTGCGCGTGGACCGCGGCTTCGTCATCGCGGACGAGCGCTGCCGCACCGGTGTCGACGGCGTCTACGCGGTGGGCGACATCGTGCCCGGCCTCCAGCTGGCGCACCGCGGCTTCGCCCAGGGCGTCTTCGTCGCCGAGGACATCGCCGGCCTGGAGCCCGCCCCGATCGACGAGATGGGCATTCCCCGGGTCACCTACTGCGACCCGGAGATCGCCTCCGTCGGGCTGACCGAGGCACAGGCCCGCGAGAAGCACGCCGAGGTGGAGACCTACGAGTACAACCTCGGCGGCAACGGCAAGTCCCAGATCCTGCAGACCCAGGGCTTCGTGAAGCTCGTGCGCGAGAAGGACGGTCCGGTCGTCGGCGTCCACATGATCGGCGCGCGGATGGGCGAGCAGATCGGCGAGGCCCAGCTCATCTACAACTGGGAGGCGCTGCCCTCCGATGTCGCAGGCCTCGTCCACGCCCACCCCACCCAGAACGAAGCCCTCGGAGAGGCGCACCTGGCCCTGGCCGGCAAGCCGCTCCACGCCCACGCCTGAACCGCCAGCGAAGAACACCAAGGAGATTGATTCCATGTCTGAACGCGTGACCATGCCGGCCCTGGGTGAGTCGGTCACCGAAGGCACCGTGACGCGCTGGCTGAAGAACGTCGGCGACACCGTCGCCGTCGACGAGCCGCTGCTCGAGGTCTCGACCGACAAGGTCGACACCGAGATCCCCTCCCCCGTCGCCGGGGTGCTGCAGGAGATCCTCGCCGGTGAGGACGACACCGTGCCGGTGGGCGCGGACCTCGCCGTGATCGGTGACGGCGACGGCGGCTCCGGCGAGACCGGCGGCCAGCAGGCGCAGGACCAGCAGGCGCAGGGCCAGCAGGCGCAGGACCAGCAGGCGCAGGACCAGCAGGAGCAGGGCGGGGAGAGCGAGCAGGCTCAGCAGCCAGCGGCACCCTCGGCCGAGCAGGCGGAGCAGCCCGCGACGTCCGAGCCGGAGCAGGCGCAGCAGGAACAGCAGGGCGGCGGCGCCTCCGGTGGCGAGACGGTGACCATGCCCGCGCTCGGCGAGTCCGTCACCGAGGGCACCGTCACCCGCTGGCTGAAGGCTGAGGGCGACGAGGTCGCCGTCGACGAGCCGCTGCTCGAGGTCTCCACCGACAAGGTCGACACCGAGATCCCGTCGCCGGTCGCCGGCACCCTGACGAAGATCCTCGTCAACGAGGACGACACGGTGCCGGTGGGCGCCGACCTCGCCATCATCGGCGGCTCCGCCGGTGGCGCGCAGGCACCGGCGGCTCCGGAGCAGGCCCCCCAGCAGGAGCAGGCGCCCGCCGCGCAGCAGCAGGCCCCCCAGCAGGAGCAGGCCCCCGCCGCGCCGCAGCAGGAGCAGGCGCCCGCCCCGCAGCAGGCCGCCCCCACCACGCAGCCGGCTCAGGCGGGCACCGAGGCCCCTGACGCGTCCGCGTACGTCACCCCGCTGGTGCGCAAGCTCGCCGCCGAGAACGACGTCGACCTCGCGGACCTCAAGGGCACCGGCATCGGCGGCCGCATCCGCAAGCAGGATGTCCTCGACGCCGCCAAGGCGGCGCAGGAGGCGAAGCAGGCTCCGGCGCCGGCCGCCACGGCCCCTGCACCGGCCGCCAGCGCGCCGGCCCAGGCCTCGCGTCCGGCCGCGTCGCCCAAGCGCGGGACCACCGAGAAGATGTCCCGTCTGCGGCAGACGATCGCCAAGCGCATGGTCGAGTCCCTTCAGGTGTCGGCACAGCTGACCACCGTCGTCGAGGTGGACGTCACCAAGATCGCGCGGCTGCGGGCTCGGGCCAAGACGGAGTTCGAGCGCCGCGAGGGCACCAAGCTCAGCTTCCTGCCCTTCTTCGCCCTGGCCGCGGTCGAGGCGCTCAAGGCCCACCCGAACGTCAACGCCAGCGTCGACGGCACCGAGGTCACCTACCACGGCGCCGAGCACCTCGGCGTCGCGGTCGACACCGAGAAGGGCCTGCTCGTCCCCGTCATCAAGAACGCCGGGGACCTCAACATCGCCGGTCTCGCCCGTGCGATCGCCGACCTCGCCGACCGCACCCGCAACAACAAGATCACCCCGGACGAGCTCGGTGGCGGCACCTTCACGCTGACCAACACCGGCAGCCGTGGCGCACTGTTCGACACGCCGATCATCAACCAGCCGCAGGTGGCCATCCTCGGCACCGGCGCCGTGGTGAAGCGCCCCGTCGTGGTGACCGACGCCGACGGTGGCGAGACGATCGCGATCCGGTCCATGGCCTACCTGGCCCTGTCGTACGACCACCGCATCGTCGACGGCGCGGACGCCGCCCGGTTCCTGTCGACCATGAAGGCCCGCCTCGAAGAAGGCGCCTTCGAGGCCTCGCTCGGCCTGTAGCCGAGCGGACCACGACGGACACGAGGATGCCGCAGCGCGTCGCCATCACCGGAGCCTCCGGACTGATCGGCGGCGCGCTGTCGGCCTTCCTGATCGACCGCGGGGACGAGGTGCTCCACCTCGTCCGCAGGCCGGCGCGCACCGCTGCCGAGATCTCCTGGGATCCGG
>NZ_DATBMI010000127.1:0-9627 GCF_036554925.1 Pedococcus sp. | reverse complement strand
GTGCTGTCGCTGCCCGGCTCGCCCTGCCTCTACTACGGCGACGAGATCGGCATGGGCGACAACATCTGGCTGAACGACCGCGACGCCGTCCGCACGCCGATGCAGTGGACCCCCGACCGCAACAGCGGCTTCTCCGTGGCCGAGCCCGGCAAGCTCTACCTGCCGGTCATCTCCTCGCTCGTCTACCACTACAACAACGTCAACGTCGAGGCCCAGATGGCGCACAGCTCCTCGCTGCTGCACTGGGTCCGCGCGATGCTCGAGGTGCGCAGGCGCCACCCCGTCTTCGGCCTCGGCACCTTCGAGGTGTGCCCCTCCGACAACGACGCCGTGCTGTCGTTCATGCGGGTGCACCAGCCCGAGGAGGGGTCGGGCTCGGCGTCACAGGGCGATGCCGTGCTGTGCGTGAACAACCTGTCCTCGCGGCCGCAGGCGACCGTGGTGCGGGTGCCCGATGAGTTCAAGGGCGCCCAGCTCGTCGACCTGTTCGGGGGCCACGGCTTCCCGAAGGTCACCGACGACGGCACGCTCACGCTGACCCTGGGCTCGCGCGACTTCTTCTGGCTGCGGCTCGACACCGGTGCCGCGCATGGCTGAGATCCACTCGGGCGCGACGCTCACACCCACCAAGCTGGAGCTCCTCCCCGACTGGATGGCACGCCAGCGGTGGTATGCCGCCAAGGGCCGGGTCCCGCGGCTGCGCAAGCTGTGGTCGTGGCGCCTCGACGACCCCGCGGGGCGCGTCGGCATCGAGACCCTTCTCGTGGTCGACGAGTCCGGTCCGTCGCCGGTGGTGTACCAGGTGCCGCTGACCTACCGCGGCGCCCCGCTCGAGGGCGGCCAGGAGGCCCTGGTCGGCACCATGGAGCACAGCGTCCTCGGGCCCCGCTGGGTCTACGACGGTCCCCGGGACCCGGTGTACGCCGCGCAGCTCCTCGAGCTGCTGCTGGGGCGGGCCACCGCGCAGGCCGGCAGCGCGTCCGACACCCCGGAGCCGGAGGTCGAGGGCGTGCGCCACCGGTCTGCGCCGGCCGTGGAGGTCCACGGGTCGCGGGTGCTGACCGGGGAGCAGTCGAACACCTCGATCATCTACGACTGCACGGACGCCAACGGCGACCCGAAGCCGTTGATCTGCAAGGTGTTCCGCACGCTGCAGGACGGTGAGAACCCCGACGTCGTGGTCCAAGGCGCCCTGGCCGAGGCCGGATCGCTGAGGGTCCCGGCCATGGCCGGGTCCGTGAGCGCGAGCTGGCCGGCCGTCGACGACGCCGACTCGCGGGCCCAGGGCCACCTCGCGTTCGCGCAGGAGTTCTTCCCCGGCACCGAGGACGCCTGGCGCGTGGCGCTGCGGGCGGTCGGCGAGGGCCGCGACTTCACCGGACCGGCACAGGAGCTCGGCGCGGCGACTGCCGAGGTGCACGCGCGCCTGGCCGAGGCCCTGCCGACCGAGCCGGTGAGCCCCGAGGCCATCGCCGCGACGGTGGCCGGCATGCGCCGTCGCTACTTCGCGGCAGCCTCCGAGGTGCCGGCCATCGCCGCCTACGACCACGAGATCACAGCCATCTTCGAGCTGGCTGCCGAGGCGGACTGGCCACGGCTCCAGCGCATCCACGGCGACTACCACCTCGGCCAGGTGCTGCAGGTTCCCGGCCGCGGCTGGGTGCTGCTCGACTTCGAGGGCGAGCCGCTGCGCCCCCTCTCCGAGCGCAGCCGGCCCGACCTGGCGGTCCGCGACATCGCGGGCATGCTGAGGTCCTTCGACTACGCCGCGGGCTCGTGGGAGCGCGCCCACCCGGGCTCCTCCGCGCGCCGGTGGGCGGAGGACGCCCAGGTGGCGTTCCTCGACGGGTATGCCGCGGTCGCCGGCCGTGACCCGCGCGCGGACTCCGCGCTCCTCACCGCGCTCCAGCTGGACAAGGCCCTGTACGAGATCGTCTACGAGGCCCGTAATCGACCGACCTGGCTGTCCATCCCCACCGACGCCGTGGTCCGACTGCTCGACGAGGCCAGGAAGGCAACCCGATGAGCCCCAAGATCCCCAAGCGCCCCCGCGCCACCAAGCCCGACACGAAGGCGACCGAGACCCGCCCGAAGGCGGCTGCCCCGGCGGTCGAGCAGGCACCCGCCAGCCCGCCCGCCGCGCCGGCGCCCGCCAGCCCGCCCGCCGCGCCGGCGCCGGCCACCCCTCCCGCCGCGTCGGCGCCGGCTGGCACCGGGTCGACCCCCGAGCCCCTGCCCGCGCCGCCCAACGTGACCGGGGCGATCGAGGCCCTGGCCGCCGGCCGCCACCAGCAGCCGCACGACCTGCTCGGCCAGCACCTCGAGGCCGGCGGTCTGCGGGTGCGCGCCTTCCGCCCCATGGCGCGCACTGTCGCCGTGCGGTTCGAGGACGGCGAGCGCCTGCAGCTCGAGCACCAGGCCCACGGCGTCTGGACCGGCTTGCGCGAGGGCGGGAGCCGGACCATGGACTACCGCCTGCACGTCGCCTACGACGACGGCATCGCGCACGAGCAGGACGACCCGTACCGCTTCGCGCCCACGCTCGGCCAGGTCGACCTGCACCTGATCGGCGAGGGCCGCCACGAGCAGCTCTGGACCGTGCTGGGCGCCCACGTGCGCGAGTACGGCGGGCCGCTGGGCACCGTCCGCGGCACCTCGTTCGCCGTGTGGGCGCCGCGCGCCCGCGCCGTGCACGTCATCGGCGACTTCAACGGCTGGGACAGCATCCGCCACCCGATGCGACTGCTCGGCGAGTCCGGCGTGTGGGAGCTCTTCATCCCCGGGGTCGGCGAGGGCAACCGGTACAAGTACGAGATCCGCGGCTCCGACGACGTCGTGCGCTCGAAGGCCGACCCGATGGCCCAGGCCGCCGAGACGCCGCCTGCTACGGGGTCGGTCGTCACGCGGTCGCAGTACGACTGGGGCGACGAGGAGTGGATGCGCCGACGCGGTGAGCGGGACCCGCACACCGGGCCGATGAGCGTGTACGAGGTCCACCTGGGCTCGTGGCGCACCGGTCAGTCCTACCGCGACCTCGCCGAGCACCTCGTCAACTACGTGTCCGACCTCGGTTTCACGCACGTCGAGTTCCTGCCGGTGATGGAGCACCCGTACGGCCCGTCCTGGGGCTACCAGGTGACCGGCTACTACGCGCCGACGGCCCGGTTCGGCAGCCCCGACGACTTCCGCCACCTCGTCGACCGGCTGCACCAGGCAGGGATCGGCGTGATCCTCGACTGGGTCCCGGCACACTTCCCCCGGGATGCCTGGGCCCTCGCCAAGTTCGACGGACAGGCGCTCTACGAGCACCCCGACCCCCGCCGCGGCGACCAGCCGGACTGGGGCACCCACATCTTCGACTTCGGCCGCATGCAGGTCCGGAACTTCCTCGTGGCCAACGCGATCTACTGGCTCGAGGAGTTCCACGTCGACGGCCTGCGGGTCGATGCCGTCGCGTCGATGCTGTACCTCGACTACTCACGCCGCGACGGGCAGTGGCTGCCGAACCAGTACGGGGGCCGGGAGAACCTCGAGGCGATCGGGCTGCTGCAGGAGGTCAACGCGACCACCTACAAGCGGGTGCCCGGCATCGTCACGGTCGCCGAGGAGTCGACCTCCTGGCCCGGCGTCACCAAGCCCACGGACGCCGGCGGCCTCGGCTTCGGGCTGAAGTGGAACATGGGGTGGATGAACGACACCCTGCGCTACGTCGCGCAGGACCCGGTGCACCGGCAGTACCACCACAACCTGCTGACGTTCTCGCTGATGTACGCCTACAGCGAGAACTACCTGCTGCCGATCAGCCACGACGAGGTGGTGCACGGCAAGGGGTCCCTGCTGCGCAAGATCCCCGGCAGCCGCTACGACCAGCTGGCCACGCTGCGGGCCTACCTCGCCTACATCTGGAGCCACCCGGGCAAGCAGCTCATCTTCATGGGCAGCGAGTTCGCGCAGGAGGCCGAGTGGGCCGACGGCCGTGAGCTCGACTGGTGGCTGCTCGACCATGCCGCGCACTACCGCGTGCACAACCTCGTCAAGCAGCTCAACGCCATCTACAAGCACCACTCGGCGCTCTGGGCGCTCGACCACTCCCCCGCCGGGTTCGAGTGGTTGAACGCCGACGACAACGCGGGAAACACCTTCTCGTACCTGCGGTTCGGCGCCGAGGACCGCGAGAGCGGCCCGGTCGTGGCGGTCGTGGTGAACTTCAACGGCATGGCCCGGGACAACCTCCGGGTGGGCGTGCCGCGCCCGGGACGGTGGCGCGTGGTGCTCGACACCAGCGGCTACGACGAGTTCGGCACGCCCAGCCAGGCCGACGTGGTGGTCGAGGCGCAGGAGCAGCCGTGGGACAACCAGCCGTACTCCGTCGAGGTGCGCGTCGCGGCCCTGGCGTCGGTCTGGCTGGCCCCCGTCGAGGATGCCTGACGTGGTGGACACCCGGGCCGGGCAGCCGGCGCAGGCCTCCGACCTCGTCGACGTGGCCCACCTCGTCACCGCCTACTACACGCTGACCCCCGACCCGGAGGACGTCGACCAGCAGGTGGCGTTCGGCACGTCGGGCCACCGGGGGTCGAGCCTGAGGACGGCGTTCAACGAGGCCCACATCCTGGCGACGACGCAGGCGATCTGCGACTACCGCCGGGCGCAGGGCTACGACGGGCCGCTGTTCATGGGGCGCGACACCCACGGGCTGTCCGAGCCGGCGTGGGCCTCCGCGCTCGAGGTCCTGGCGGCCAACGACGTCACCGTGCTCGTCGACAGCCGCGACGGGTACACCCCGACCCCAGCGGTCTCGCACGCGATCCTGCGCGCCAACGCCGGCAAGGCCCTCGGCGGGCCCGGTCTCGCCGACGGCATCGTGGTCACCCCCTCGCACAACCCGCCCGCCGACGGTGGCTTCAAGTACAACCCGCCGCACGGCGGCCCGGCCGACACCGACGCCACCAAGGCCATTGCCGCCCGGGCCAACGAGCTCATCGCCGGCGGCCTGGCCGAGGTGCACCGTATGCCGTTCCCGCGCGCCCGCGCGCACGCCGGGGCCTACGACTTCCTGGGGACCTACGTCGACGACCTGCCGCAGGTCGTCGACCTGCAGCGGGTCAGGGACGCCGGCGTGCGGATCGGCGCAGACCCGCTGGGCGGTGCGAGCGTCGCCTACTGGGGCGAGATCGCCGACCGGCACGGCCTGGACCTCACCGTGGTGAACCCGCTGGTCGACCCCACCTGGCGCTTCATGACCCTGGACTGGGACGGCAAGATCCGGATGGACTGCTCCTCCCCCTCCGCGATGGCCTCGCTCATCGCGCAGCGGGACCGCTACGACATCGCCACCGGCAACGACGCCGACGCGGACCGCCACGGCGTCGTCACCCCCGACGCCGGGCTGATGAACCCCAACCACTACTTGGCGGTGGCCATCCGCTACCTCTTCGGGGGTGCCCGCCCGGGCTGGCCCCCGGGCGCCGCCATCGGCAAGACCCTGGTGTCGTCGTCGATGATCGACCGCGTGGCGCAGGAGGTCGGGGGTCGGCTGGTCGAGGTCCCGGTCGGGTTCAAGTGGTTCGTCCCCGGCCTGATCGACGGCAGCTTCGGCTTCGGGGGCGAGGAGTCGGCCGGGGCGTCCTTCCTGCGCATGGACGGCACCGCGTGGACGACCGACAAGGACGGCATCATCCTCGCGCTGCTCGCCTCCGAGGTCCTCGCCGCCACGGGGAAGTCGCCCAGCCAGCACTACGCCGAGCTCACGGCGCTGCACGGTGACCCGGCCTACGCGCGGATCGACGCCCCCGCCAACCGCGAGGAGAAGGCCAAGCTCGCCGCGCTCTCCCCTGAGGACGTGGCGGCCGACTCCTTGGCAGGGGAGCCGATCACGGCCAAGCTGACGGAGGCGCCCGGCAACGGCGCCGCGATCGGCGGGCTCAAGGTCACCACGCAGTCGGCGTGGTTCGCGGCCCGCCCGTCGGGCACCGAGGACGTCTACAAGATCTACGCGGAGTCCTTCAAGGGGCCGGAGCACCTCGCGCAGGTGCAGGCCGAGGCCCGCGAGGTCGTCAGCGCCGCCCTCGGCGGCTGACGGCCTCCCGGCGGCCGGGGACGACCCGCGTCGGCCAACGTTCGCCCGACCTTCAGCACCGCGGCGGATCTTCGCCGGGGCGTGACAGGTCCGCCAACCGCGCGAACCGTGGCGGACCGGGTCAGCGGGCCAGCCAGCCCTTGGACGCGTAGGCGTCGCGGCCGCGGGAGGTGAGGTCGGCGAGCTCGTCGAACAGGCCCTCGTCGACCCGGGTGAAGTTGAAGCAGGACTTGCCCTGCATCCGCTTGCGCAGCTCGGGCGAGATGCCGCCGGCCACCCCGGCCTCGGTGTAGGCCGGCATCAGGTAGTAGCTGACGTACCTCTTCTGCTGCTTGACCCCGGCGAACAGCATCCCGTCGGGGTACTTCTCGTGGGGCGCGCCGAGCAGCATGTAGGTGTCTCCCGGCGACGCGTCGTCGACCTTGCGCGAGACCGGGCGGTTCGCGTCCGTGATGTTGGTCGAGACGGTGAAGACGTCCTCGTGGGCGGAGAGCCGACGGCGCAGTTCCGCGAAGACCGGGGCGAGATCGGGCATGACCCCAGCGTAGGCGCGCCGCGCACGACAGCCACCGGAGACACGGCCCCACAGCGTGACGGCGTCACGGGTCACGGCGTCACGGGTCACCGGTCACCGGTCACGGAGACACGGCCCACGGAATATCGACCGCGGTCAATGGGTTGGGACCACCATGAGCCTCGACACCCGTGAGCACCGCAGCACCGCCCCTGCCATGTCGTCGTTCCCGCGCTCCTCCGAGTCCGGCCCCAACCTCGCCACGCTCGACCAGCTGCGCGCGATGCGCCGACGCCGGTCGCTGCCGACGCACGCCCTGCGCCGGCCGCTGCCCGGCGAGAAGGTCGCCTGCTGACCGGGTGGTCGTCGGGTGGCGGTGCGGGGGGGCCGAACGGTGCGCCGGCCGCTGCCACTAGTCGGTGGGCACCGCCGGAGCGGGGCCGCCGACCGCGGACTCGTCTGCGGCTGAGGCGCCCGAGCCGAGCCGTGACCGCTCGTCGTCCACCCAGAGCCGGGTGAGTCCGCCGAAGTGCCCCTCGAACCGGTCCCACTCGTGCGGCGGGTACGTCTGCTGGATGGTGCTGGTCAGCAGCTTGCGGAAGTCCTCGGAGTCCACCCACTCCAGGACCATCTCGTCGACGTGCGGCAGCGCCTGCTCGCAGAACTCCTGGTAGCGGGCGGTGTCGAAGTAGGCGTCGGCGAGGTGCTGGTACGCCCCGAGCTTGCTGCGGTAGTCCAGGCTCTCGTCGTCGGCCACCTCGAACCAGCCGCCGGTGTCGACCTGGGTCCGCGGCTTGCGCCCGGTCGCCAGGCAGAACACCGACCAGCGCAGCAGCGCCTTCATGGCCCACGGGAAGTAGTAGTGCAGTGACGTGACCGCGACGTCGGGACAGGCGTTGGCGTAGTCGATCGGGTAGACCACGCCGTCCTTGACGAGCATCTCGCAGGAGTTGAACTCCCAGCGGAAGAAGGCGTTCACGGTCTGGGCGATGGTGACCGCCTCGGTCCCCACGTCCTCGCTGAGGAAGCCGTGCCGCACGGCATACCTGTTGTGCATGGGCTCGTCGGGCTGGAACTTCATCACCATCGTCTCGGGACCGATCGTCAGGGCCCGGGCGAACACCTCGAAGCCGTCGACGGCCTTCTGCAGGTGCATGAGCATCTCGCCGGAGTCGTCGTAGGCGTGGTGGAGGTCGTCGCGGTTGCGGATCATCGACACACCGCGCCAGGCGCCGCCGTCGAAGGGCTTCATGAACATCGGGTAGCCGAGCTCGTCGGCGATCCGGTCGAGGTCGAAGGACTTGTTGTACTTGGCCGAGGTGAAGGCCCAGCGGGCGTTGTCGACCGGGTTCTTGTACGGCACGAGCACGGTCTCGGGGACGTGCATGCCGAGACGCATCATCGCGCAGTAGGCGGAGTGCTTCTCCATGGACTGGAACGTGAAGGGGCTGTTGAGCAGGTACACGTCGTCCATGAGCGCGACCTTCTTCAGCCACTCCCGCGGGTGGTAGTACCAGTGCGCCAAGCGGTCGATGACGAGGTCGTGCCTCGGCTTGTCGCGCAGGTTGAACGGCTCGATCGTGACGCGCTCGGTCCTCATCTGGTGCGCGCTGCCGTCCGGCGCCGTGACCACGCCCAGCCGGCGTGCCAGCGCCTCGAAGGCGGTCGGCCAGTCACCCTCCGCTCCCAGCAGCAGGCCGATCAGGTGCTCTTGCGTCGCGGGCATGGTGGCTCCAATCCGGGTCAGCGGTCGTGCATCATCCTGTCGTGCCCCAGCATTTCCGCAAGAGGTCGGTCAGTGCCGGGTCCAGCGCGTCGCGCCACGCGGTGTAGCTGTGCAGGTCGGGCACCCGGCTGAACGCCACCTCGTGCCCGGCGCGCCGGAGCGCCGAGGCCATGTCCTCGTTGTTGCTGAGGTTGCCCTCGAGGGCGCCGCACGTCATGGCGACGTGCAGGGGGTGCTCCGTGTGCCGCGCGTCGAGGACCGCCTCCACCGTGCGCGAGATGCGACCGAAGTACCTGAAGCCGGACTCGTCGTCGTCGTGGCGGACCCGGAAGAACGACCCGGACTGGGCGAAGACGCCGCCGACCTGTGGCGCACCCAGCAGTCCCGCGAGCAGGGCGGTCAGGCCGCCGAGGCTGGCGCCCATCACCACGACGGGCCCGGCCGTCGCGTACTCCTGCGTGACCTGGGCGAGGCCGTCCTCGACGAGGGTGCGCAGGTACCTCGGTGACGCGGAGTACCACGCGTCGCGCTCCACCGGCTGGGCCAGGGCGACCCGGTGGGCCGGCAGCGCCCCTGCCGCCGCCTGGGCAGCGCTGTAGCGCGTGATCGCGGCGTACCGGTCGTACTCGGGGCCGTCGTGCACCACGAGCAGCGGCAAGGGATCGTGGTCGGCGCTGCCCTCCGGCGACCAGACGGTCACGGGCAGCGCGGCGGCGGTCTCCCCCACCACCGCCAGCGTGCGGCGGCTCCCGCCGACGGCCGGTGCCCGCAGCCAGGCGGGCGCGGCATACCCCGGCAGCTCCACCACCGACCGCTCCCCGAAGACCGTCGGCACGCGCAGGGGGTTGCCGGGGTCGGCGACGGTCTCGCGGCTCCCGTCCGGCCGGGTCAGCTCGAGGCGGTACTCGATCCGCTGCAGGGAGGGACGCGGCAGCCTCAGCTCCCAGTGCCCGTCGACAGCGGTGAAGCCGCGCGGCCCCGGAACGGCGGGGCTGCAGTCGAGCGACACCGCGGCATACGCCCCGGCGGGGTCGGCGAAGCGGAACCGGACGTGGTCGTCCAGCATCTTCGGCGGCGCCACGGGCGTCAGAACAACGCGCTCATGAGGGCGGTGCGGGCCTTGCGCACCCGCTCGTCGTGGGGGCCCACCACGGAGAACAGCTCCAGCAGGTGCGTTCGGACACGCTCGCGGTCCTCGCCGCTCGTCACGCGGACGAGGTCGATCAGGCGGAGGAAGGCGTCCTCGACGTGGCCCCCGAGGAGGTCGAGGTCGGCGACCAGGGTCTGCGCGTCGATGTCGGTGGGGGCCGC
>NZ_DATBMI010000009.1:0-3113 GCF_036554925.1 Pedococcus sp. | reverse complement strand
TGCCGTTGGGCATCGTCAGGCCGATGATGGGGTCGAGCGGGTGGATGCCGTGCTCGCGCTGCGGTTTGTCGCCGGCGGAGCACGAGCCGACGACCACCGGCGCGTTCCCGCGGCCGGGAGCCCCGCCCGGCCTTCAGCGTGCTGGGGCACGAGGGCTGGCGGATGGCGCGGTCGCGCCCTTCCGCACTGGCGGGAGTCGCTCGCCCGGGCCCTGCCGACCGTCGTCCCGCCGTCCTCGTGATCCACCGAACGCACCAGGCGCGCATCGGCCGTTCGGCCGGGCAAATCGGGCGGACTCGGGCAAACACTGCGCAGTCTTTAACAACCCTTTACGAAAATGGGGTGAATTCCTGACGTTACTGGCTAGTTTCTCCCCACCTGTAGCGGGCTCCACGTGCCTGCTCGGCCGAGGTGGGGGGAGAGGTTCATGCGCAAGGACGACAGCCTGCTCGACGGGGCCAGCGGAGCTGGGCGCGAGATCGACCGCCGCACGATCGCCAAGGGCGTGGCGTGGACGGTCCCAGTCGTCATCGTGGCCACGGCCGCCCCTGCGGCTGCTGCCTCCGGCTCCGTCGCCGTCTCCTCCGTGGCGGCGACTTTCGTGCCCGCCAGCAACGGCGCGGCGACGGTCTCGCTCGTGGTCAACGTCAACGCCACCGGGCCCGGCCACAGCATCACGCTGACCGAGATCGAGCAGACGGTCGGTGGCACGACCCGTACCCACAACATCAGCGGCACCGTCACGGCACGCACCTTCGCCCTCAGCGCCGGCAGCAACAGCCTGGCCGCCACCACGGTCTCCAACGGGGCCCGGCTGGCGCCGGTGACGTCCACGCTGCGCTTCACCGTCGACGGGGCCGCCCACCCCGACTTCTCCTTCACCATCGCGCCGGTGACGACCTTCGCCACCAACCCGGTCACGGTGAGCAACGCAGGGGGTGACAAGCGCACGTTCACCTTCGCCTTCGACCAGCGCAACAGCCAGAGCAAGTTCGAGGTTCTCACCATCAAGACACCGCTCGACAACGGTGACACGATCGGCTGGGGCAACACGGGCGACAGCCTCAACCTCGGCGACGGGCCCGTGACCCGCACCAAGGACCGGCCCAACGTCAACAGCAGGCGGACCGCGGACTGGACCCGCACCACGCTCAACGTCGAGATCGACAACGTGCCCTTCAGCCTCGTCGTGGACGCCTCCTGAGGGCAGCGCCAGCCGGATCGAACCCGGAAGGGTCCTTGCGGGCAGAGGCCGGGGACGCAAGGGTGGGTCGCATGTCGACGCAGCCCCAGACCGAGCAGGAGGCCCTCTGGGCCGGAGAGTTCGGTGCCGAGTACATCCAGCGCAACCGCGGCACCAGCCTCATCGCCAGCAACACCGAGCTGTTCCGCAAGGTCCTGGCCCGCACCGAGGGCGTCTCCTCGGTGCTGGAGCTGGGCTGCAACATCGGCAACAACCTCCGGGCCCTGCGCGACCTGCTGCCCGACGCCGACCTGCACGCCGTCGAGATCAACGAGCAGGCCGCCGAGGAGGTCCGCCGCTGGGGCGGGGCGAGCGTCGAGGTGGGGTCGCTCCTGGACTTCCACAGCGACCGCACCTTCGACCTGACCTTCACCAAGGGCGTGCTGATCCACATCAACCCCGACCGGGTCGCCGACGCCTACGCCAGCCTGGTCCGCTCCTCCCGCCGCTACGTCATGGTCTGCGAGTACTACAACCCCAGCCCGGTCGAGGTGACCTACCGCGGCCACGAGCACGCCCTCTTCAAGCGGGACTTCGCCGGCGAGATCCTCGACGCGTACCCGGAGCTGCGGCTGGTCGACTACGGGTTCACCTACCACCGCGACCCGCAGTTCCCGCTCGACGACTCGACCTGGTTCCTCATGGAGAAGCAGGGCTGAGCCGCCGTCCCGGCAGGGCGGGGGCTGCCCTCCTGCCAGGGCTGAGCCGCCGTCCCGGCAGGGCGGGGGCCGCCGCCAGGTCGTAGGGTCGGGACCATGCTCGCCGTCTACGCAGCCAGCCAGTCCAGCGACGACCCGCTCTCCGGCCTCGAGATCGGCGAGCGGCCCGAGCCGCAGCCCCGGCCCGGCTGGAGCATCGTCACCCTCAAGGCCGCCGGGCTGAACCACCACGACCTCTTCTCGCTCCAGGGCGTCGGGCTCCCGGCCGACCGGCTGCCGATGGTCCTCGGCTGCGACGGCGCGGGCCTCGACGAGCACGGCAACGAGGTCATCGTCCACGCGGTCATCCCCAGCGAGGGCTGGCAGGGCGACGAGACCCTCGACCCCCGCCGCACGCTGCTCTCCGAGCTGCACGACGGCACCCTGGCGCAGAAGGTCGCCGTCCCGACCACCAACCTCGTGCCCAAGCCGGCCGGCCTGTCCTGGGAGCACGCGGCCTGCCTCTCGACGGCGTGGCTCACGGCCTACCGCATGCTCTTCACCAACGCGGGCCTGACGCCGGGCGCGACGGTCCTGGTGCAGGGCGCCGGCGGGGGCGTCGCCACCGCCCTGGTGCAGCTCGGCTCGGCCGCCGGCTACCGGATGTGGGTGACCAGCCGCGACGAGGAGAAGGGCAAGCGCGCCCTGGAGATCGGCGCCGACGCGGCCTTCGGCTCCGGCGAGCGGCTGCCCGAGCGGGTCGACGCCGTGATGGAGACGGTCGGCGCCGCCACCTGGTCGCACTCGGTGAAGTCGCTCAAGCCCGGCGGCACCGTCGTCATCTCGGGCGCGACCTCCGGCGACGCTCCGCCCAAGGCCGAGCTCACCCAGATCTTCTTCCGGCAGCTGCGGGTCATCGGCTCGACCATGGGCACCCGGCTCGAGCTCGAGCGCCTCGCCCAGTTCGTCTCCCACCGGGGCATCGAGCCGGTCGTCGACACCGTGCTGCCGCTGGAGCAGGCCCGCGACGGCTTCGCCAAGATGGCCGCGGGCGACCTCTTCGGCAAGGTCGTCTTCACCGTCTCCTGACGCAGGCGGTCGCCCTCCTCCGTTCGGTCGAAGTTCGACACGCACAACGCAAAGTTCTGGCGGCTGACCTGCGGTCTTGACCTAGTCTTTACCCCGTGCGAAACCCGAACAGCTCGTCAGAGAAGCCGGTGATCGACCCTCGC
>NZ_DATBMI010000061.1:0-34968 GCF_036554925.1 Pedococcus sp. | reverse complement strand
GCGGCAGCCGCTGTCGCGCGACGACGACGACCCCGACAACGGCGCCCGCGTCTGACTAGCCGTCCAGGCCGGCCCGGCGCTCTGCCTCCACGACGACAGCCTCGCTGACCGCCTCCTCACTGACCGCCTCCTCGCCGGGACCGGGACCACCGGCGCCCACCCGGGCCGGATCGAGCTCGAGGTCGACCCACACCGGCCGGTGGTCGCTCGCCGCCACGAGGTCGGCCTCGGCGAGGGCGACCTCCTCGTGGGGCAGCACGGTCAGCCCCGGAGAGGCGAAGACCACGTCGAGCAGCCGGTGGGGCGCTCGCGCGGGAAACGTCGGTGTCGTCGGGGAGACCAGGCGCATCGGCGCGGCGAAGCGCTTCCAGGCGCCGCCCGTCTCGCCCTCGTTCAGGTCCCCGGCCAGGACGACCGGACCGCCCGGCGCGAGCGTCTCCAGGATCGTGGCGGCGTGCTTCTCCCGTTCGCCGGCGTCGAGGCTCAGGTGCACGCTCGCCACCACGAGCGGCTCGTGACCCGGCGGCCCCACTCGCGCCACGGCATACCCGCGGGTCCGCTGCAGGCGGGCCACCCGCAGCCGGTGGTGCCGGGCCTCGGCCACGACGACGCGCAGGGACGTGAACACCGTCGTGCCCCCGCTGCCGCGGTGCCGACCCGACCAGTACATGCCGCAGCGCTGCGCGAAGGCTGCCACGCGGAACGAGGAGAAGAGGCGGCGCGGCACCTCCTGGAGGCACAGCACGTCGGGGTCGATCGCCCGGATGACCCGGGCCGCCGCGGCAGGGTCGTCCTTGAAGTCACGCAGGTTGTACGACGCCACCCGTACGCGGCTCACGCACCCGCCCCCGGCCCGTCGACGTCCGGCAGTGCCTCCTCGGCGCCACTGCGGACCGCCTGGCGTGCGAGGTCCGCGGCACCGATGAGCCCGGCCTCGTTGCCCAGACGCGCCTCGACGATCTCCGCCTCCGGCCGGTAGCCGCGGCCCGTCAGCTGCTTGCGGAAGCGGTCACGGGCCGGCTCGAGGAGCAGCTCGCCGGCAGCGCTGACCCCTCCGCCGATGACGAAGATCCCGGGGTCGAAGGCCGCGGCGAGGTTGGCGATGCCCGTGCCGAGCCAGACCCCGATCTCGGCGAGGAGCTCGATCGCGGTCTGGTCACCCGCGCGGGCCGCCTCGGTGATCAGCGGGCCGCTCAGGTTGGCGGGGTCGCCACCGACGCGCTCGAGGAGGTCGGTGGCCATCGGACTGCCCGCGACCATCAGCGAACGGGCCTCCCGGACGAGGGCGTTGCCCGAGGCGTACTGCTCCCAGCAGCCGCGGTTGCCGCACTCGCACCGGTGGCCACCGGGAACCACCTGCATGTGGCCGAACTCCCCGGCGATGCCGAAACGCCCGCGGGTCACCTGGCCGTTCATGAGCAGCGCCCCGCCGATGCCGGTGCCGAGCGTCACCATCACCATGTGGCTCTCGCCGCGCGCGGCCCCGAAGCGCCACTCCGCCCAGGCCGCGGCGTTCGCGTCGTTGTCGACGAAGATCGGCGCGTCGATGCGGCGCTGGAGCGCGGCCCGCAGCGGCTCGTGCCGCCAGGACAGGTGTGGCGCGAAGACGACGGTCGCGCGGTCGGCGGCCACGAAGCCAGCGGCGCCGATGCCGACGGCGGTGACGACGCCGCCCGCCTCACCACCGCTCGCGGCGACGAGCTCCTCGAACACCTCGACGATGGTGTTCTCGACCACCCCGGGCTTGGTGGAGCGGTGGGGGGTGTGGCGGCGGGCCCGGTGCAGCACCCGTCCAGCGGCATCGACCACGCCGCCGGCCACCTTGGTGCCGCCGATGTCGATCCCGACGGCCAGGCCCTCGGCACCGGGCCCGGTCACGAGCCCGCCGCCTCGGCCCGGCCCGCCGTCACAGCCCTGCCGACGGCTCCGGCGGTCTCGCCGGCTCCCACGGTCTCGCCGGCCCCTCCGGTCCCGACGGCCCCAGCGGTGTCGGCTCGCTCAGGGACGTCGGCCTCGCCGACCCCCTCGGCGGCGAGCGCTGCCGCCCCGATGAGCCCGGCATCGTTGCCGAGGGTGGCCGGCACGATGCGGGCCATCGGCCGGTGGCCGCGACCGGTCAGCTGCCGCGCGTAGGCCGCGCGGATGGGCTCGAGGAGGAGGTCCCCGGCCTCGGCCACGCCACCGCCGATGACGATGAGCTCGGGGTCGAGGATCGCGGCCACGGACGCGGCGCCCTCGCCCACCCAGGTGCCGAGGTCGGCCAGGAGCTCGACCGCCGCCGGGTCGCCGGCCCGGGCGACCTCGGTGACGTCGCGGCCGCGCAGCCTGGCGGGGTCCCCGCCGCAGGCGTCGGAGAGCGCTGCCCCGTGGGGTGTGCCGGACGCGACGACCTCCCGGGCTTCGCGCAGCAGGGCGTTGCCGGAGCCGTACTGCTCCCAGCAGCCCCGGTTGCCGCAGCCGCACCGGATGCCGTTCGGGACCACGCGCATGTGGCCGAGCTCGCCGCCGACGCCGTAGGCACCGCGCAGCAGCCGGGAGTCGTTGACGATCCCGCCCCCGATGCCGGTGCCGACGGTGATGAGCACCATGTCGTCGGCCTCGCGCGCCGCACCGAAGCGGAACTCGCCCCACGCTGCGGCGTTGGCGTCGTTCTCGATCGTGACGGGGTAGTCGACGAGGGCCTCGAGCCGCTGCTTGAGCGGCTCGTCGCGCCAGGCGAGGTTCGGGGCGAACAGCACGTGGGACCCGGTCCGGTTGACGAAGCCGGCGCACGCCACGCCCACCCCGACGACGGCCTGGTCGGTGCCCTCGGCGAGCTCGAGGACGAGGTCGGCCACGTCGCGCGCGATGCGGTCCGGGTCGTGGGCCGGCGTGTCGCGGCGGGCCTCGGCGATGATCTCGCCGTCCGCGGAGACCAGGCCTGCGGCGATCTTGGTGCCGCCGATGTCGAGTCCGATCGTGGCCGTCACGGTGCTGCACTCTCCTGGCTGGTCGAGGTGGTGCTCATCGGGTCGGGGTCGCCGGCGGCGCCGCGAGCGCCGGCGCCGGGTGAGCCGCTGCCGTCCTGGCCGACAGTGCCGTCAGGGCCCACAGCGCCGTCGGTGCCGTCAGCGCGCGGAACATCATCGTCGTCGACGTCGATGTCCTGCACCCGCTGTCCACGGGGTGGCGGCGGCGCAGGGCTCTGCCGCCTCCGCTCGGTCGCGATGTCGCGCAGGGTCCCGGACAGCGCGGCCGCGAGGTCGGCGAGGCGCTCCACGGTCTCGGGGCGCACGGCGCGCAGCAGCGCGATGCCCTGACAGATCGGGCACAGCTGGCACGCCGCGGCCTCGCCGGCGCGTGCCGTCGAGCCACACTGTTCACAGCCCTCGGCCCGCGGCCCGCCCGGCTCGGGCCGTCCACCCGGCACCTCGCCGGCGCCCGGCGCCGTGGCCCCGGGGGCAGCCCCGTGGTCGGTGGCGACCCCCTGTGCCCAGCCGCCGAGGGCCTCGACGAGCCGGGCGGTCTCCTCGGCGACCGAGCCGACCGGCTCGCGCCGGCTGTCGTGGTCAGGCACGGGGCCACACCTCCTCGTCCGGGACAAAGCGCACGCTCAGCAGCCCCTCGCGGACCGAGGCGCCGTGGACCACACATCGTCGCAGGGCAGCGGGCAGCGTCACCACACGACGCTGGTCCCCCACGGCCATGAGGAGCTCGTCGTCACGGCGCTGCAGGCGCACCTCGGCGGCGGTGACCAGCGGAAGGGGAAGCGCCAGGGTGAAGCCCTCGGCCGTGCGGGTGACCGTCGTGCCGCGGTGCGACACGGGTGAGAGGAGGCTCGCGGCATACCCGCCGTCGGGGTCCTGCGCGACCGCGAGCGCATCGAGGGCGTCGGCGCCGATCGGCTCCTGGGACAGGTAGGGCGAGACCACGACCGGCACGGAGGCGAACGACTCGCGAACCTCCTCCAGACCGGTCCGCTGCGCGGCGTTCCACGCGCTCCGCCAGGGGTCCGGGGGGCTGTCGCCGGGGGCGTCCCCCGCCGCGTCGGGGAACACCCGGTTGACGACCACCGCGTCGACGACGAAGCCGTAGAGGCTGAGGGAGGTCCAGGTGCGGCGGGACTCGGCGATGACCACCCGCTCCGGCGTGAGCACGAGCCGCACCGACGTGAGGTCGCTGGTGAGCAGCCGCTGGACCGCTCGCAGGTGGCGGTGCCAGCCGCTGACGACCTCGAGGACCTCGGGCTCCGGCAGGGGCAGGCCGGCAGCCGCCGCGGCGGCGGGACGCAGGGTCCGGATCAGGCCCCGCTGGGCCGGCAGCAGTCGCTCGAGGTGCCAGGCCAGGGCCTCGGGCAGGGCGAGCAGGCGAAGCGTCTCGGCGGTGGGCGCGCAGTCGACGACGACGAGGTCCCAGGGCCCGGACTCGACCTGCGCCCGCAGCTCGAGGAGGGCGGCGATCTCGTCGGCCCCCGGCAGGGTGGTCAGCTCCTCGCCCACCACCGGGTCGATGCCCAGCGTGCCCAGCACCGACAGCAGGTAGTCCTGCACGACCCGCCACGAGCTGTCGAGGCGGTGCGGGGCGCGGATCTGCAGCGCCGACAGCCCGGGCTCCACCTCCACCGGCCCGACGGGCTCTCCGGACAGGTCGACCCCGAGGGCGTCTCCCAGGGAGTGGGCGGCGTCCGTCGACATCACAAGGGTCTTGGTGCCGGAGCGCGCCGCGCGCACGGCCGTGGCCGCGGCGGTGGTCGTCTTGCCGACCCCGCCCTTGCCGGTGAAGAGGATGACGCGCATGCGCGGTGCTGCCGGAGCCGGCCGTCAGCCCTCGACGCGCTTCTTGAGCTCCTTGAGGGCGGTGTCGATGATGACCTTCTCCGCCTTGCGCTTGAGCATGCCCAGCATGGGGATCTTCACGTCGACCGCCAGCCGGTAGGTCACCGTCGTCTGGTCCTTGCCGCTCTCGGTCAGCGTGTAGGAGCCGTTCATGGCCTTCAGGACCCCGGCCTGCACGAGGGACCAGGACACCACGCCGGTGCCGTTGTCCTTGACGTCCCAGTCGTAGTCGAGGACGTAGGTGTCCTTGATCGCGCCGGCGTCCAGGGTGAACTCGACCTGGTCGGCCCAGCCGTCGCCCTCCTCCGTCAGCACGGTGACCGCCTTGACCTCGGTCGCCCACTGCGGGTAGCTCGGGAAGTCGGCGATGACATCGAGGACCTCGCCGGGTGCGGCGGCGATGGCGATGCTGGATTCGGTGCGGTCGGCCATGGGCCGAAGGCTACCCCGAGGGGTGTTCCAGGCAGTCCTTGAGGGAGTGCACGGCGCGCTTCCACCGGAGCCGGTGCCGTGAGGAGACATCCCTCGGTGCGGCGCGCGTGGCCTCGCCTCGCACGTAGTGGTGCACGATCGCGCCGTCCCAGAACGGCTCGATCCACACCTCCATCTCCCCCGCGATGTGACCGCCGACCTTCCAGCGCTGACCCTTCAGCCCGCGGTCGCGGACCAGCTCCAAGGTCAGGTGGGGCCAGAGACGGGCGCGGACGGCTCCGTCGTCGAAGTAGGCACGGATGGCCTCCGGGGAGGCACGGATGTACGTCTCGTCGATGATGTCGATGCGCGTCTGGGCCATGGTGGGTTCACTCGGGTGGAGGGAGGGGACGGTCACACTCCTCCGGCCTCCCCGGGGGAGACTACCGCTGGGTAGAGTGCGGCTGCAGGCCAGCAGACAGCGCGTCGAAGGAGACCCAGTGCAGGACCACGTCGTTCCCCCGCTCGTCGAGCCCACGACCGAGGGAAGCCTGGCCGACCTGCCGGCACGCAACGCCGAGCGCAACCCGAGCCGCGTCGCGTTCTCCCGCAAGGCAGGTGCGCAGTGGGTCGAGGTGACCGCCGCCGAGTTCCACCGCCAGGTCCGGGCCCTCGCGAAGGGCTTCGTCGCCGCCGGCGTCGCTCCTGGCGACCGCGTGGCCATCATGAGCAAGACCCGCTACGAGTGGACGCTCACCGACTTCGCGGTGTGGACCGCCGGGGGCGTCGTCGTCCCCATCTACGAGACGTCGTCACCCGACCAGGTCCGCTGGATCCTCGAGGACTCGGGTGCGGTGGGGATCGTCCTCGAGACGCCCGGCCACGCCGCCACCCTCGACGAGGTGCGCGGCCAGCTCCCCGACGTGCGGCACGTCTGGCAGATCGACGGCGGCGGGCTCGAGACGCTCGCGGCTGACGGAGCCGGGGTGACCGACGCCGACCTCGACGCAGCCCGCTCCGGCATCGACCGCACCTCCATCGCGACGATCATCTACACCTCGGGCACGACCGGCCGGCCCAAGGGCTGCCAGCTGACGCACGACAACTTCATGGCGCTGGCCGAGAACGCCACCAGCCGGCTGGCACAGGTGGTCCTCGCCGACGGGGCGTCGACCCTGCTGTTCCTCCCGCTCGCCCACGTGTTCGCGCGCTTCATCGAGGTCCTGTGCGTGAGCGCCGAGGCCAAGATGGGCCACAGCGCAGACCTGAAGAACCTCCTCGCGGACTTCGCGGAGTTCCGTCCGACGTTCATCCTGTCGGTCCCCCGGGTGTTCGAGAAGATCTACAACTCCGCCGAGCAGAAGGCGACGGCCGAGGGCAAGGGCAAGATCTTCCAGACGGCCGCCGACACCGCGATCGCGTGGTCCACCGCCCTCGACTCCGGCCGTCCGGGGCTGGGTCTGCGGGTCCGCCACGCGATCTTCGACCGGCTCGTCTACTCCAAGCTCCGCGCCGCCATGGGCGGCAACGTGCTGTATGCCGTGTCCGGTGGGGCCCCGCTCGGCACGCGCCTCGGGCACTTCTTCCGCGGGATCGGGGTCACCGTCCTCGAGGGCTACGGCCTGACCGAGACCACCGCGCCCGCCACGGTCAACACCCCCGAGCAGGTCAAGATCGGCACCGTCGGGCCGCCGCTGCCCGGCGTGGGGATCCGGATCGCGGAGGACGGCGAGGTCCTCATCAAGGGCAACAACGTCTTCGCCAGCTACCACAACAACGAGGAGGCCACCTCGGCCGCCGTCAGGGAGGGCTGGTTCCACACCGGCGACCTCGGCGAGCTCGACGACGACGGCTACCTCAAGATCACCGGCCGCAAGAAGGAGCTCCTCGTCACGGCCGGTGGCAAGAACGTCGCGCCGGCCGTGCTCGAGGACCGGCTCCGCGCGCACCCCCTCATCTCCCAGTGCATCGTGGTCGGGGACCAGAAGCCCTTCATCGGCGCGCTGGTGACCCTGGACCCCGAGATGCTGCCGGTCTGGGCCAAGAACAACGGGCTCGACGAGGGCGTCTCGATCGAGGAGGCCCGCACCAGCGAGGTCGTCCTCGCGGAGGTCCAGCGCGCGGTCGACGACGCGAACGCCGCTGTCTCGAAGGCCGAGTCGATCCGCAGGTTCAGCATCCTGAGCACCGACTTCACCGAGGACAACGGCTACCTCACGCCGTCGATGAAGCTGCGGCGCAACATCGTCATGCGGGACTTCGAGGACCAGGTCGAGGCCCTCTACGCGTGACCTCCCTGCGGGACCGTACGGTCTAGCCATGCCCGCTCGACCGCACCCGAGCCAGGCCACCGCCTTCGCGGTGGCCTGGCTCGCGTACTTCACCGCCCTGCAGTGGAGCGTCGTGCGGTTCCGGGTGGCCATCGTGGTGGTCCTCGTGGCGAGTGCGCTCGCCCTGGCCCTCTGGCAGTGGCGCAGGGCACGGGTCGAGCTCGTCCCGCAGGTCACCGCCGCCATGCTCGCCGGCAGCGCCCTGGCGACCCTCACCGTGCCGCTGTTCTCCTACCTCAGCGACTCCGGCCTGGCCCTCGCCTCCACGCTGCTCGTCGCGGGGCCGCTCGGGTCCGCCGCCCTCCTGTGGTCAGGTCGCGAGCGACCGGCGCTGGTGGCGCTGGGCACGACCGTCGTCACGTATGCCGCGGCGGTGGCCACCGCGGTGGTGTCCGACCCCGCACCCAGGATCGACGTGTGGGTCACCCTGCAGCAGGCCAGCGACGCACTCGCCCGCGGGGAGAGCTTCTACGAGGTGGAGTGGACGGGGTCGCCGGGCATCCAGGACGCCTTCACCTACCTCCCGTGGACCGCGGTGCTGCTCGCGCCGGGGCGATGGCTTGCCGGCGACGTCCGCTGGGCCCTTCTGGTGTGGAGCCTCGTCGCTGCCCTCGCGGTCTGGGTCCTCGCGACCCGCCTCCCGCGCGGTCGGGCGGCACAGGGGCCCGGGCCGGCACCGCGCTGGCGCGGTGCCGCCGCCGTGGCGCTGCTGCTGTTCGCCCCCGGGACCCTCACCCAGGCCGACCAGGCGTGGACCGAGCCGCTGCTGCTGGCGGGCCTCCTGTGGTGGGCCGTTCTGGTCGACCGCGGCCGGGCCTGGTGGGCGGTGCTCCCCCTCGCCGTGGCCTGCGCCAGCAAGCAGCACCTCGCGCTGCTGCTCCCCGTCCTGCTGCTCTGGCGTCCGTTCGGCGCCCGCCGCGCCGTCGCGACCGGCGCCGTGACGGGGGTGCTCATCGCGCCGTGGTTCCTGGCCGGTCCGAGCGCCTTCGTCCACGACACCATCACGCTGCTGGTGTCCTTCCACCCCATCCGGTTCGCCAACACCCTCTACCTCCTCGCGCTCAACAGCTTCGGCGTCACGCTCCCCTTCTGGCTGACCGGCCTCGTCGCCCTCGGCACGCTCGCGGGCGTCATGGTGCTCGTGTGGCGTCGGCAGCCCGGCCTGCCCGAGCTGCTGCGCTGGCTGGCCCTGGTCCTGCTCGTCGCGAACCTCGTCAACAAGCAGGCGTTCTACAACCAGTTCTGGCTCGTCGGCGCGCTCGTCGTGGCCTCCCTCGCCCTCCCCCGTGAGGGCGCTCCCGCCGGGTCCGACGGGCGCGTCCACGAGTCGGCGGCGGTCAGCCGGCGCTCCTGAGCGTCAGGGCGGAGGGTCGCGGGGTCCTGGCGCAGACCGGGTCGGTCAGGACTTCCCCTGGGTGCCGCTCCACGCCCGGGCGAGCGCGATGCGCCACACGGGGTCGGGGTGGGTCGCGAACAGTGCGGTCTGCCACCACGTCGGCTCCAGCCTGCTGAGGTTGGCGGTGGCCAGGCCCTGCTGCATGCGCACGAAAGCCTCGGCGTCGCCGGTGACCTCGAGGGCGTGCACGTCGGCCCGCGCCTCCACGTGCCGGCTGATGAGGTTCGTCACCGGTGCCGCGACATACGGCAGGGTCACGGACACGGCGACCGCGAAGGCGGCCGCTCGCGCTGCCCTGCGCCGGCCCGCGCCGATGACCGGCCCGCCCCGGGCGCGACGGCGCAGCAGCCAGGCGGCCGTCAGCACGCCCGCCACGGCCCCGAGCACACCGATCGTCGTGCCGCGGGCGACGTCGTGGCCCACCACGTGGCCGAACTCGTGGCCGATCACGCTCAGCACCGCCTCCGGGTCGCGCTGGGCGCGGGCCAGGGTGGTGTCGTCGAGGACCACGCGGTGGGTGGCGCCGAGGCCCGACACGTGGGCGTTCTCCCCGGTGGTGCGGATCGAGGCGTCCGAGACCAGCACGTCGACGCGCCCGAGCCCGTCGGCCTGCCCCAGGGCCACGACGGCGTCCCGGAAGGCGCCTGCCTGGAGCGGGCGGAAGGTGTTGAAGGCAGGCTCCACCACCAGCGGGTAGGCGAGGGAGCCGACGACGGTGAGCCCGGCCGCGGCACCGGCCAGCGCCCACGGCCACCGGCGGGGGAAGCGCTCGACCACCCACACCCCCGCCGTGATGGCCAGGACCAGGACGAGGGTGCTGATGCCCCAGCCCACCGCCTGGTCCCGCAGCCATCCCGGCCAGGTGTTGGTCGACAGCCCGACGTCGCGGCGCACCCGCTCCGCGTGCCACGCGGCCGGCAGCCCGACGAGAAGGAGCAGCAGCGACGCGGCGGCGACGCTCTGCGCGACCACCAGCGGCCGGGGCCCCCGCCACGGGATGCGGCCGGACCGACGCCAGAACCACCACGCCGCGCCGATGGTGGCCACCACCGTGACGTAGGGCCAGGGTCCGATGGCGTCGCGGTACGCCCGCGCGCGGGCCACCTCTGCGGGCGTGAAGGCAGCGGCGAGGTCGGGTCGCACCGCCGGCGCACCGTCGGGCAGCACCTGCCAGGGCGTGAGGACCGCCACTCCGACACCGAGTGCCACCGTCGCGAGCACAGCCGCAGCGGCGAGCGCCCGGTCGCCTGTCGGCGTTGCAGCGCTGCGCAGAGGTCTCATGGCGCTCTCATGATCGCGCAAGTGCCCTGAGGTAGCCCAGCCAGTCGCGGGTGAACGCCGAGCCGGTCGTGCCCAGCACGTCCCGGAAGGCGGCCTCGGTGTTCGCGGCGGGGTCGCCAGGAGGGTCCTGGGCGGACTCCAGGGTGGCTGCGTGGGTGTAGAAGCGGACGAGCCCCTTCGAGCCGTGGCGGTCGGCGATCAGGCTCACGGCCAGCCAGGCCGCGTTGTAGCTGGGGGCGATCGTCGTGGTGGCTGGGTCGAAGTCGCCCTCCGAGGGCAGCGCTGTGGGGCCCTGCCCTGCCCGCACGCGCTCGAGCAGCTCCGCGGCCACGCGTGCCCGCGGGAGGCCGAGACCGCTGTAGCCGACGTAGTCGGCCATGCCCTCCGAGAGCCAGAGGGGGACGGGGCGGGTGGTGCTGGCGCGGACCGCGACGTGGGTCGTCTCGTGGGTGATGACCACCCTGCGGCCGGCGGGCTGCAGCCGGGCGAGGGCCTCGGGGTTGACCACGACCCGGTCCGCCCCGGCGCGGCCGTCGGCACCGAGGCTCCCGTCGGTCACGGCGGCGACCTGCCCGACGCTGCCGGCGTCCTGGCCGAGCTGTCGGGACATCTGCGCGGCGGTCCTCGGCACCACCAGCACCACCCGGGAGCCCCACGGCTGGGTCCAGACGCGGCTGACCCGCGCCACCGCCTCGTCGCCGAGCCGGAGGTACTCCCGCAGCCGGCTGGCCGGCCCGCTCCCGACGACGAGGGTCGTCCTGCTGCGCACGACCGTGAGGTCCGGCAGGTCCCACAGCTGAGGCTGGCTCCCACCGTCGGAGTCGTCGGCCAGCCGCCAGGCGCTGCCGCGGCGGACCACCGTCAGGTGCGTCTCGAAGCTGCGCTGTCCCGCGTCGTACCCGGCGAGGGAGTAGCGGCCGGAGACCCGGGCGACCCACGCGTCGGGGCCGACCTGGGCCGCGCGCTCCGCAGCCAGGGAGGGCGCCGGCTCGGGCGTGCCATAGGCGAAGGTGCCCAGCGGCAGCCGGGAGAGGTTGTCGAAGAGCTCGAGCTGGCGCAGGCCGAACCCGGATCGCGGGTTGTCCAGGGTGGCGGTGAACCCTGCCCGGTCGCGGGCGAGCACCGCGGCGGCCCGGGCACGCAGCAGGTCCGACAGCGCGCTCTCGCGGGCCAGGGCATCGGGTGTGGTCGGCGCGGGGCTGCTGCTCGCCGCGGGCGGGGCGACCGCGGCCGGGTCGCTGCTGCAGCCGGCGGCCAGGACAGCGACACCGGCCAATGTCGCGGCCACGCCCCTGAGGGCCCTGAGGGCTCGGGGGCGCTGCTGGGCCCAGGGGCCGCCTGGGACTCTCCGGCGCTGGCCTGGGCGGGTCTCCACCCCGCCATCGTAGGCAGCGGGCCCCCGGTCAGCCGACGGCCCGGGCACCGTCCCACGGCTCGCGGCGGGCGCGGAGCCCCACGGCGTCGTCGGCCGCGACCAGGCCCGAGGCCACGAACAGCGTCACCGCGCTGCGCTCCGCCGCATCGAGGGGCAGCTCGGCGCCGGGCACCTCCAGGAGCGCGGCCACCATGCAGTCACCACAGTGCAGCTCCCGGACCGGGCAGGTCGTGCAGTCGATGATCACTGTGATCACCCCTATCTGTTGGCTGCCGTGAACGCTAGGGGCACCCACCGACAGCCCCGGTCCCCGACGGCCCGCCGTGGCGCGCCTGCCCGGGGGTGTCACCGCCGCGGCATACGGTCGGCGCATGCAGATGGTCCAGGGCACCTTCGACGACCTGGGCACCCCGCTCGCGGGTGTCACGTTCGTCGTGGTCGACCTCGAGACCACCGGGGGCAGCCCCGCGGAGTCGCACATCACCGAGATCGGCGCCGTGAAGGTGCGCGGGGGCGAGGTGCTCGGCGAGTTCCAGACGCTGGTCAACCCGCACGTCCCCATCCCGGCCTTCATCCAGGTGCTCACGGGCATCACCGACGCGATGGTCGCCGACGCCCCCCGGATCGAGTCCGCCCTGCCCGCCTTCCTCGAGTTCGCCCGGGGCTCGGTGCTCGTCGCCCACAACGCCCGCTTCGACGTCTCGTTCCTCAAGGCGGCCGCCGCGCAGACCGGCGTCAGGTGGCCCGGGTTCGAGGTCCTCGACACCGTCCTCCTCGCCCGTCAGCTCGTCCCCCGCGACGAGGCCCGCAACCACAAGCTTTCGACGCTCGCGGCGCTCTTCGGCTCGCCGACCACCCCCGACCACCGGGCGCTGCACGACGCGCGGGCCACCGTCGACGTCCTGCACGCCCTCATCGGGCGGGTCGGCGGCCTCGGCGTCCACACCCTCGAGGAGCTCAGCAGCTACACCTCCCGCGTCGCCCCCGCCACACGGCGCAAGCGCTACCTCGCCGAGGACCTCCCGTCCGCCCCGGGCGTCTACCTCTTCAAGGACGGCCACGGCCGGGTGCTCTACGTCGGCACCTCGGTCAACATCCGCGCCCGCGTGCGCACCTACTTCACCGCCTCCGAGCAGCGCACGCGCATGGCCGAGATGGTCCGGCTCGCGGAGAGCGTCACACCGGTCGTCTGCGCGACGCCCCTGGAGGCGGAGGTGCGCGAGCTGAGGCTCATCGCCGAGCACCGCCCGCGGTACAACCGCCGCTCCAAGGCTCCCGAGCGCGCCGTGTGGGTCAAGCTCACCGTCGAGGCGTTCCCGCGCCTGAGCATCGTGCGCGAGGTCCGCGACGACGGCGCGCGCTACATCGGCCCGTTCGGCGCGCGGTCGAGCGCCGAGGCCGCCGTGGCCGCCGTCCACGAGGTGATCCCGCTGCGGCAGTGCGTGCAGCGGCTCTCCCCCGCGCGGCCCGTCGGCGCCTGCGCGCTGTTCGAGATGGGCCGCTGCGGAGCCCCCTGCTCCGGGGCCCAGAGCCTGGAGGCGTATGCCGCGGTGGCGGCGGAGGCGGTCCTCGCCCTCTCGGGCGACAGCCGGGGCATCGTGACGGCGCTGCGCGCCCGCATGCTCGCGCTGGCCGAGCAGGAGCGTTTCGAGGACGCCGGGGCGCTGCGCGACCGGCTGATCGCCCTGGTCCGCGGGATGGCACGCACCCAGCGGATCGCACCCCTCGCCGGGAGTGCCGAGGTGGTGGCCGCCCGTCCGGCTGCCAGCGGCGGCTGGGAGCTGGTGTGCGTGCGCCACGGCCGGCTGGCGGGCACCAGCGTGGCGCCGAGGGGCGCCGACCCGATGCCGTACGTCGCGGCGCTGCGCGACAGCGCCGAAGTGGTGACGGCCGCCCCGCTGCCCGCTCCAGCCGCCTGGCCGGAGGAGACCGAGAAGATCCTGCGCTGGCTGGAGGCCCCCGGGGTGCGGATCGTCGACCTCGACGGGGTGTGGACCTGCCCCGTCGGCGGCGCCGGGATGGCCCGCGCCGAGCTCGAGCCGCAGTACGCCGGCCGCCACGAGGCGGCCGGCTTCGTCGCCGCCTCCTGACCGTACGGCTAGATTGGCCCCCGTGATCTCCGCCATCGTCCTCATCAACGCCGACGTCGCCCGGATCCCCGAGGTCGCCCAGGCCATCGCCGAGCTCGACGGGGTCAGCGAGGTCTACTCCGTGGCCGGCGACGCCGACCTGATCGCGATGGTGCGGGTGCGGGCCCACGAGGACCTCGCCGACGTCATCGCCGACCGCCTCAACAAGGTCCCCGGCGTCACGGGCACCTCGACCCACATCGCGTTCCGCACCTACTCCAGGCACGACCTCGAGGCGGCTTTCAGCCTCGGACTCGACGAGTAGCCGGCATCGCCCGCGGATCTGGGTACTAGTCCTCATCCGCCGCGGCCGTGGCCGCTGGACACTCCTGCCAGAGGGCGCCGCCGCGCCCCGAGCCGTGGAGGTCACGATGGCCACAGTCCCCTGCCCGTCCTGCCAGGAGCCGTTGCCCGAGGGTGGCGCGAGTGCCTGCCCGCACTGTCACCTCCCGCTCACCGGGCCACTGGCCGTACGCCTCTGGCAGGTCGACCAGTCGATGGCCGCCATGCGGAGTGAGCGCGAGGGGCTCATCGCCGCCCTGCGCGAACGCTCCACCTCGACCGCTGGTGCCCCTGGCCCCGCCGGTCCGGCGGTCGAGACCGCCGCCGCTGCCGCCGTCTCCAGCCAGGCTGGGCTGCCTGCCAGGGCCCGACGGCCGCGCTGGAGTGGGCAGCAGGCACTGCTCGCGGTCGGCGTGCTCCTGCTGCTCGTGGCGGCGGTGGTCTTCCTGGCCGTGGCGTGGGACCGCATCGGCGTGGTGGGGCAGGTGGCCGCGATGGGCGTGCTGACCGCGACCACCGGCTGCACCGCCCTGTGGCTGTCCCGCCGTGGCCTCGACAGCAGCGCCGAGGCCGTCGGCGCGCTCACGGCCGGCCTGCTCCTGCTGGACGTCGCCGCTGCGCGCACCCTCGGCCTGGGAGCCTTGGAGCTCGTCGACGGACGCTCGTATGCCGCTGCCGCGGGCCTCGCGGTCGCCGTGGCACTCGCCGCCATGCACGTGCGTGACCGGGCCATCGCCGCCTTCGCGGTCGGCTCCCTCGCCGCGGCCTGCTGGGCATGGAGCGGAGTGCTGGGCTGGGCGACGGACACCTCGGCGGCGATCGCCGCGGTCGCGCTGGTCGGTGCGCTGCTGTTCGCCGCCGCGGCGCTCTGGCTGCCCCGGCGCCTGGCGCTCGTGCGGAAGGGTGCGACCGTCCCAGCCGTCCTGTGGCTGGTCCTCTCCGTCGCCGCCGCCCTCAGCGGGGCGCTCATCGACGAGGTTCCCGGCGACGGCCTGACCGGCGAGGAGGGCGCCGCCATCGTCGTGCTCGCCGTCATTGCGGGCGGCGGCTACGTTGCGCTGCGTCTCCTGGTGGCCAACCAGCGTCGTGGGGGCACGGTCCGGGCTGCCGAAGCAGGCGGACAGGCTGGCCACCGCGCCGACCAGGCACCGGCCGGGACCGACTGGGGCGCCCACCCCCTCTCCCTGCGCTGGCTCCCCGCGGGTGTGCTGGCGTCGGCGGTCACCGTCTCGGGCCCCTCGGCCGTGGCGGGGGTCGGCTGGCAGGCCGGGGCCACCGTCGCCGCCGTGAGCGCGGTCGCGCTCGCCGTCCTGGTCGGTGCAGTGGTCTGGCTGCGGCCAATGGGAGACACCGTCACCGCCGCCTGGTTCGAGTCGATGGGCGGACTGGCCCTCGTCGGAACGGTCGCCTCGGCGGTCAGGGCCGACTCGACCCTGGCCGAGTCCATCACCCTCGCCGCCGTCGCGGCGACGGCGGCGGTCGTGGCCCTCCGGCTGCCCGCGATGCGGGTCGCCGCGTCGGCGGTCGGCGTGCTCGCCGCGGCGGGCAGTCTCGGCCTGGGCGGTGACCTGGTCTCCGACGGCGCCAGGGTGGCGGGCCTTGCCGTCGCAGCCGTGACCGCGGCCGCCCTCGCCGCCTCCCGCAGGGGGCAGCCGGAGGAGGCTGCGCTGGGCGTGACGGCCGCGGTCGTGTTCGGCCTGGCCCAGGTCTCAGCCGTGGCCGAGGCCTGGCCGTATGCCGTGGCAGCACTCTGCGGCCTCGAGGGACTCATCGCGACGCTCTACGCCACCCTGCGTGGGCGCCGCCCCGTCGTCGTGATCGGGGTGGTGGCCTGGACGGCCATGGTCTGGGTCCTTCTGGGGGAGGCCCAGGTCGCCACCCTGGAGGCCTACACCCTGCCGCTCGCCGCGCTCGCCCTCGCTGCCGGGCTCTGGCTGCGCCGCCCCGCAGGGCTGTCGTCCTGGCTCAGCGTGGGCCCAGCTGCCGCCGTCGCGCTGCTGCCGTCCGCGCTGGCCGCGATGGATGACCCCGGGCTGGTGCGGCCGCTGCTCACGGTCGTCGCCGGGGCCGGCACGCTCGCCGTCGGTGTGGCGCTGCGGTGGCAGGCGCTCGTCGTCCTCGGCACCGTCGCCACCGTCCTGGTCGCGTTCGGCCAGCTCGCCCCCTACGCCCTCGGCGTGCCGCGGTGGATCACCCTCGGGGTGACCGGGGCCGTGCTGCTGGCGCTGGGAGCACGTTACGACCGGCGCCGCAGCGACGCCCAGCGCGTCGCGCAGTGGCTGTCCACCTTGCACTGAGCCCATCCCGTTCCCGCCCAACAGGGCCGGCACGCCCGGGCGGGCCCGTCCGCCGCCCGCCCAACCGGGGCGGGCCCGCCGGGTACTAGAGGTCGGCGCTCTGGCTGGTCCGCGCCCAGCGCTCCAACAGCTTGGTCGCGTCCCCCGAGTCCAGGGCTGCCTCGGCCCGGTCCATCCCGGCACGGACGCCCGCCAGCCAGGCGTCGTGGCCCTCCCCGGCGTCGGCGGTGGCCAACGACAGTGCGAGGCCGGCGTTCAGCACCACGGCATCGCGGACCGGAGACCGCTCCCCCGCGAGGACCCTGCGGGCCACGTCGGCGTTGTAGGTCGCGTCGGCGCCGCGCAGCGTCTCGAGCGGGTTCAGCGGGAGCCCGAGGGAGCGGGGGTCGAGCTGGTGCTCGCGCACCTGCCCGTCCCTGACCCACCACACGTGCGAGGTGGTGCTGATGGTCAGCTCGTCGAGGCCGTCGTCGCCGCGGAAGACGGCAGCGTCGGTGCCCCTCCCGGCGAACACGCCCGCCATGAGCGGTGCCAACCGCGCGTGGGCGACGCCCACGGCGGTGTACGTCGGACGGGCCGGGTTGGTGAGCGGACCGAGCACGTTGAAGGCGGTGGGGATGCCGAGGTCGCGGCGGGCCTCCGCGGCATACCGCATCGACGGGTGGAAGGCCTGCGCGAAGCAGAAGGTGATGCCGGTGGACTCGGCCACGCGCACGACCTGGTCGGGGCTCAGGGTGAGGTTGACCCCGAGGGCCTCGAGCACGTCGGCCGAACCGGAGGAGGACGACGCCGCCCGGTTGCCGTGCTTGACGACCCGGATCCCGCACGCCGCGATGACGATGGAGGCCATCGTCGAGATGTTGACGGTGTGGGCCCGGTCGCCGCCGGTGCCCACGATGTCCAGGCTGGGGCCGGCCACGTCGATGCGGTTGGCGTGCTCGAGCATGACGTCGGCGAGGCCACGCAGCTCGTCGACGCTCTCGCCCTTGGCGCGCAGGGCCACCAGAAAGCCGGCCAGCCGCGCCGGCGAGGCCTCGCCCGACATCACCTGCTCCATGGCCCAGGAGGCCGCCTCGGTGCTGAGGTCCTCGCCGGCCAGCAGGGAGGAGAGCAGGTCAGGCCAGGTGAACGTCCCGGCGGTGCCCACAGTCAGGCCGTGGTGGTGCGCCCGCGGCGCGCGAGCTCGGCCACGGCCGCCGACAGGGCGATCGGGTCGAGGGGGTGCGGCACGGCGAGGTCGGCCAGCGACCAGGTCGCGAGCCAGCCGTCCTGGGGCCGGCCGGTCAGGACCAGGATGGGGGGGCAGTTGTAGATCTCGCTCTTGAGCTGTCGACACAGGCCCAGGCCGCCGACCGGGGTCGCCTCGCCGTCGAGGACGAGGACGTCGAACGAGCCGTTCTCGACAGCCTCGATGACCGCGGCGGCGGTGGCGCACTCGCGCCAGGACGTCACCTCGACGTCGCGCGCCGGGCGACGCCCGACGTTCACCCGGACGGCGTCACGGATGGTGCGGTCATCGCTGTAGAGCAGCACCGAGATCTGGCGGGCCGAGGAACCTGCGGCGGCGGGGGTCGACGCTGCGGTTGCGTGCGGAGCGGTCATGCCCCGATCGTAGCGGTGGCCGATTTCCGCGCCGCGCCGCACCCGATGGGGGGTCGCCGGTGTGCCGCGTGTCGAATGTGGCAATAATGGCGCACGTGGCGACAGCATCTGCAGTGCACTCAGAATCCCCCGTCCCGGCGCGGACCATCCCCGGTCACGGGCCGGTCACCCGGCCGAACATGGTCTCGGTGGGCACGATCGTCTGGCTCTCCAGTGAGCTGATGTTCTTCGCGGGCCTCTTCGCGATGTACTTCACCATCCGAGGCGTGGAGCCCGAGCTGTGGGACGAGCGCACCGCGATGCTCAACATCCCCTTCGCCACCGCCAACACCCTGATCCTGGTGATCTCCTCGGTCTGGTGCCAGCTCGGCGTCCACGCCGCGGAGCACGGCAAGGGCCACCGGGGCAGCGCCCGTCTGTGGCAGGTCAGCGCGTGGGGCATGCGCGAGTGGTACGTCGTCACCTACATCTTCGGCGCCGTGTTCATCGCGGGGCAGGTCCTCGAGTACGCGACGCTCGTCTCCGAGGGGGTCTCGCTCTCCTCCGACCCGTACGGCTCGGTCTTCTACCTGACGACGGGCTTCCACGGCCTGCACGTCACTGGTGGCCTCCTCGCCTTCCTGCTCATCATCGGCCGCACCTTCACCACCCGGACGTACACCCACAACCAGGCCGCCGGCGCCGTGGTCACGTCCTACTACTGGCACTTCGTCGACGTCGTGTGGATCGCCCTGTTCGCCACGATCTACCTGCTGCGGTGAGAGCCATCCGTCCCCTCCCCCCGATCCGAATCCCCCGACGACAGCACACGCTCAGGAGCGCACTGTGAACGCACTGGCCGCCCGCCGCCGGCACCCGGCCGCCATCGCCCTCCTCCTCCTGGTGGGCCTCCTGGTGACCGGGGCGGCCTACGCTGCCCTGGCGCCCAAGCCGGCACAGGCCTCCACCACGAGCGCCGCGCAGGTCGAGGAGGGCAAGAAGCTCTTCCTCGCCAACTGCTCCTCCTGCCACGGACTCGGCGCCGAGGGCACCGAGGACGGCCCGAACCTCGCGGGCGTCGGCGCCGCCGCGGTCGACTTCCAGGTCGGCACCGGCCGTATGCCGATGGCCGCCCCGGGGGTGCAGGCCCCCCGCACGGAGCGGGTCAAGTTCACCGACGAGCAGATCGCCGCGATGGCTGCCTACGTGGCCTCGCTGGCCCCCGGCCCGGCCGTTCCCGAGGCGGAGTACGCCTCCGGCGAGGGCGGCGACGTCGCCCGGGGTGGGGAGCTGTTCCGCGTCAACTGCGCCATGTGCCACAACTTCGCCGGGTCCGGAGGCGCGCTGACCCGTGGCAAGTACGCCCCCGCCCTGCGCGACATCGAGGGCAAGCACATCTACGAGGCGATGGCGACCGGCCCGCAGTCGATGCCCGTCTTCAACGACACCAACATCAGCCCCGAGGGCAAGAACGACATCATCGCCTTCCTCCACTCGATCGACGAGCAGGAGAACCCCGGCGGCATGGCCCTGGGCAACCTCGGCCCGGTGTCCGAGGGCCTGTTCATCTGGGTCTTCGGCCTTGGCATCATGATCGGCTTCGCCGTCTGGCTCGGGCAGAAATCGGCCTGATGCCCCCCGCACGCGTCCACTGCGAATCGACAGGATCGACCACACGATGAACGAACACGGCACTGAGCACGGCGGCACGGTCGCCGACGTCAGCCCCGACGAGGACGGCTTCGGCCGCACCGCGGTGCGCCTCGACCAGGGCCACGTCGAGGGCACCGGCCGGCTGCCGGCCAGGTTCGAGAACCCCGGCCTCCCGCCGCACGTCCCGCGCGCCGCCGACCTCGACGAGGCTGCGGCCAAGCGGGCCGAGAAGCAGGTCGCCACCCTGTTCGGGGTCTCCATGCTCGGCACGCTGGTCTTCATCGTGGCGTACTTCGCGATCCCGATGGAGTCCCAGGTCTTCCTCCCCGGCATCGGCAAGGCCAACCTGTCCAACGTCGTCCTGGGTGTCTCCCTCGGCCTGGGCCTGCTCGGCATCGGTGTCGGCGCGGTCCACTGGGCCAAGACGCTGATGCCCGACACCGAGGTCGTGGAGGAGCGCCACCCGCTCCGCTCGGCCGACGCGGCCCGCGGCGGCTTCGTCAAGACGCTGATGACCGGCGGCACCGAGGCCCAGCTCGACCGGCGCCCCCTCATCAAGTACAGCCTCGGCGGGGCGCTCGGCCTGTTCGCCCTCCCGATGGTGCTCCAGGTCGCGGGCAGCCTCGGCCCGCTGCCCAAGGACGAGCTCAGCAAGACCATGTGGAAGAAGGGCGACCGCCTCGTGCGCGACCCCGAGCGCACCGCGATCAAGGCCTCCGACGTGACCATCGGCTCGGTCTTCCACGTCCTTCCGGAGTCGATCAAGGACTCGCACCACGTCCTCGAGGACAAGGCCAAGGCCGCGGTCCTCCTCATGCGCCTCGAGCCCGACGACATCAAGGTCGCCAAGGCACGCGACTGGGGCTACGAGGGCATCGTCGCCTACTCCAAGATCTGCACGCACGTGGGCTGCCCCGTCGGCCTCTACGAGCAGCAGACCCACCACCTGCTGTGCCCGTGTCACCAGTCGACCTTCGACGTGACGCAGGACTGCAAGGTCATCTTCGGCCCGGCGAAGCGCCCGCTCCCGCAGCTGAAGATCACTGTTGACGCCGAGGGTTACCTGGTGGCCGACGCCCCGTTCCAAGAGGCGGTCGGCCCGAGCTTCTGGGAGCGTGGATGAGCACCACCGAACACACCGCCACGGGCGCAGACCGCCTGCGTGCCAACGACCCCGAGCCCCAGGAGCCCGTCAGCCCCGGCCTGAAGAAGGTCGGCGGCGTCGCCGGCTGGGTCGACGACCGCACCGGCGCTGCCAAGGGCGTCGGCTACCTCATGAAGAAGGTCTTCCCCGACCACTGGTCCTTCATGCTGGGCGAGGTGGCCATGTACTCCATGATCATCTGCCTGCTGACCGGTGCGTTCCTGACCTTCTGGTTCGTGCCCAGCGCCGGCCAGGTGGAGTACGACGGCTCGTACCTCCCGCTGCGCGGCGTCATGATGTCCGAGGCCTACGCCTCGACCCTGGACATCTCGTTCGACATCCGCGGCGGGCTGATCATCCGCCAGATCCACCACTGGGCGGCCCTGCTGTTCATCGTGGCGATCAACGTGCACATGATGCGCGTCTTCTTCACCGGGGCGTTCCGCAAGCCGCGCGAGCTCAACTGGCTCATCGGCGCGCAGCTCTCGATGCTGGCGCTCGTGGAGGGCTTCGCGGGCTACTCGCTCCCCGACGACCTGCTCTCCGGCACGGGCCTGCGGGCGGCTGAGGGCTTCATGCGCTCCGTCCCGGTCCTCGGCAGCTACCTGTCGTACTTCGTGTTCGGCGGCCCCTTCCCGGGCGAGGCGATCATCCCGCGCCTGTACTCCGTGCACGTGCTGCTGCTGCCCGCGATCCTGGTGGGCCTCTTCACCGCCCACATCGTGCTCGTGGCGGTGCAGAAGCACACCCAGTTCCCCGGGCCGGGCCGCACCAACGAGAACGTCGTCGGCTACCCGGTCATGCCCGTGTATGCCGCCAAGGCCGGTGGGTTCTTCTTCATCGTCTTCGGTGTCGTGGCCCTCATGTCGGCGCTGGTGACCATCAACCCGATCTGGGCGTACGGTCCGTACGACCCCTCGCCCGTGACGGCCGGCTCACAGCCGGACTGGTACATGGGCTTCGCGGACGGCGCCCTGCGCCTGCTCCCGGGCTGGCTCGAGTTCGAGGCGCTCGGCTTCACGTTCAGCTTCAACGTCATGATCGGCGCCATCCTGCTGATCCCGGTGATGTACGGGCTGATCAGCATCTACCCGTTCCTGGAAGAGTGGGTCACCGGTGACAAGCGCGAGCACCACCTGCTCGACCGCCCGCGCAACAACCCCACGCGTACGGGCATCGGCATGGCCGGTATCGCCGCCTACGCCGTGCTGATGTTCGCGGCAGGCAACGACCTCATGGCGATCAAGCTGGGGCTGTCGATCAACGACATCACCATCTTCCTGCGCGCGGCGTTCTTCATCGCTCCTCCGGTCGCCTTCTGGATCACGAAGCGGATCTGCCTGAGCCTGCAGCGCCGCGACCGCGACCTGGTCCTGCACGGACGGGAGACCGGCCGCATCATCCGCACCGCCGAGGGCCGCTTCTTCGAGAAGCACGAGCCGGTCGACGCCTACACGCGCTGGAACCTCGTGCAGCACGAGCAGCACCAGCCGCTGCAGCTCGAGGCCGGTGTCGACGAGAACGGCGTGGCCTCCCCCACCGCCCGCAAGGACCGCCTCCGCGCGAAGGTCTCGCAGTTCTACTTCGGCGACCGCGTCGAGCCGGTCACCCCGGCCGAGCTCGAGGCGGCCCACCACGACGGCCACCACGCCGAGGCGATCGAGCACGAGCCGCGCGGTGGCGCCCCGCTCGTCGAGGTCGGCTCCGGTGAGAACCCGGACGGCGAGGACGGCCAGCACCGCTGACCCGAGCCACCCTCAGGTGTGCCGCGTGGTCCCGGACCACGCGGCACACCTGTGTCCGGGGTCACGCGGCACACCCTGTGTCGGGGCGGCGCGGCGCAGCTGCGTCCGGGCCCGGGAGCGGGGCGCCGGGCGGCCGGCATGGCAGGCTGGGCGCGTGCAGCAGATGACCCCCGAGGAGTTCGAGAACGCCGTCGGGGACGCCCTCGACGCGGTCCCCGCCGAGCTCATGGCCCTGCTGGACAACGTGGCCTTCTTCGTCGAGGACGAGCCGCCGCCGGAGGACCCCGACCTGCTGGGCATCTACGACGGCGTGCCCCTGACCGAGCGCGGTGACGTGTGGGCGATGGGCTCACTGCCGGACCGGATCATCATCTACCGCGGACCGCTCACCAGGATGTGCGAGGACCGTGAGGAGCTGCTCGACGAGATCGCGATCACCGTCGTGCACGAGATCGCCCACCACTTCGGCATCGACGACGAGAGGCTGCACGACCTCGGCTGGGACTAGGCCCGGCCCGCCGCCGGACCGCGGCTGTCGCCTACCGCAGGGCGCTCTGCGCCTTCCAGCCGGCGAAGTCGTACATCCAGACCCCGATGCCCTCGTGCGGCTGGAAGGCGCGGTTCGAACCGGTGAACTTCACGACGTCGCCGACCTTGGAGTTCTCGAACATCCACTGGGCGTTGGCGGGTGACATGTTGACGCAGCCGTGCGAGACGTTCGCCGACCCCTGCGACCCCACGGACCAGGGCGCGGAATGGAGGTACTCGCCCGTCCAGGTGACGCGCAGGTTCCACTTCGTCTCGAGGTTGTAGTAGTCCGGGTCGCCCTTGGGGATGCCGACGGTGGAGGAGTCCATCCGGACCGTGCCCTCCTTGCGGATGATGACCTTCGTGCCGTAGCGGGTCTCGGTCAGCGGCCCGGGCTTGCCCGTGCTGACGGGGATGGTCCGGATGACCTCACCACCGCGGCGCACCGTCATGGTGTGCGCCTTCATGTCGACGGTGCTGATCATCGACGACCCGACCGTGAACGACGCCTCGTCGTCGTTGCCGACCCACTTGTCCGGCCCGGTCTGGACCCCCGTCAGGGGCGCCTTGACGGTGACGCGGGTGCCGGGCTTCCAGTAGTCCGCGGGGCGCCACATGAGCTGGCGGTTGTCGAGCCAGCCCCACGCCCCGGCCTGCTGGGGCTCGGTGGTGACCGAGACGCGGCGCTCGACCTCCGCGCGCATCGCCTCGGTCGTCACGGCGGAGTCGAACTGGATGCTCACGGGCATGCCGACCCCGACCGTCATGCCGGAGCTGAGGATCCCGAAGGTCGCCGTGACCGTGGGCTTGAGGGTCCGGAACGACGACGTCACCGTGGAGGGCGTGCCGTCGACCCCGAAGGCCCGGGCAGTGACCGTGTAGGCCGTGTCGGGCCGGAGCCGCTGGATGGAGGTCCAACGGCCGGTGCTGTCCTTGGAGCCCGCCACCTCGCCGCCGTCGGCGTCGGTCACCGTCACGGTGGAGAGGGTGCCGGTGACGGCACTGACCACCACCGGCTTGGAGGGCAGCACGCCCGTCGCCTCGGCGGCGGGGGCGATGCTGAGCTCGGCCGGCTCCGGGGTGGCGCTGGCGGCGGGCGCCTCGGAGCGTGACTGTCCCGCGGTCTGGGCGGGCCCCGCCGCACCCGACGCGCCGCCCTGGCATCCGGCCGTCACGAGAACGGCCGCGAGGACCCCCGTCACGGCCGCGGCACGGCCTGCCCTGCGAAGTACCACTGTGCGCTCCCCACCCTGTCTACTGCGGTCGTTCCGGCACCCGCCGCCCGGCGAGGGGACGCCAGGCTGCTGGGTATCGCCGGGATGCCACATGACGCTCCGCAGCACAGTGCACTGGGCGCGGACCCGGCTCGTCGGCCGGGTCAGCAGACAGCGGCCTCGACGATTCTACCCGGCCGCGGGCGTCCACCCGGACGGCCGCGCGCCTGCAGCCGTTCGGGCCCCACTGCCCCGTTACGTCGGAGCGCCCCACCACGGCAGTGGTGGGGCGCTCCGGGAACGCTGCGCAGGCCGCTCAGACCGCGTCGTCGCCGGTGTAGTACTCGAACGTCCAGCCGATGAGGGCCACGACACCGAAGGCAGCACCGATGATGAAGAGCCACCAGCCGACCGCGATCCCGAGGAAGCAGATGGCAGCAGCCGCCGCCAGCGGCAGGGGCCACCAGCTGTGCGGGCTGAAGAAGCCGTACTCGCCCTCGATCTCGGCGATCAGACCGCCGGGGTTGTCCTCGGGACGCTCCGGGAGTCGCCGACCGGTCGCCCACAGGTAGAACGCGATCATCCCGCCGAGCCCGGCGCTGAGGAACAGCGCGACCGGGCCCACCGGCTCCGACCAGTCGGTGGCGATGCCGTAGATGAGGCCCACCGGGGCGAAGAACGCCGCCACGACGAGGAAGAGCTTGTACTCGATCTTCACTGGGTCAGCGCTCCTCGTGGAAACGGCCGTGCTTGTCCGTGCCGTCGAACTCGCCGGTCTGGTGGGGGTGACGGCCCTGGCCGAGGTCGGCCGGCCCGAGGATCTTCACGAGCGTCTCGGGGTCGGCCTGCGGGCCCTGCGGCGGGGCCGCCTCCGGGTGGTGCAGGTCGAACGCCGGGCGCTCCGAGCGGATCCGAGGCAGGGTGTCGAAGTTGTGCCGCGGCGGCGGGCAGCTGGTCGCCCACTCGAGCGACGCGCCGTAGCCCCACGGGTCGTTGGTCTCGACCAGGGGCGCGGTCCGCCAGGTCTTCCAGACGTTGTAGAGGAACGGCAGGGTCGACGCGGCCAGCAGGAACGCCCCGGCGCTCGAGACCTGGTTCTCGATGGTGAAGCCGTCCTCCGGCAGGTAGTCGGCGTAGCGACGGGGCATGCCGTCGACACCCAGGACGTGCTGGATCAGGAAGGTGGTGTGGAAGCCGATGAAGAGCATCCAGAAGTGGATCTTGCCGAGCGTCTCGTCGAGCATGCGGCCGGTGAACTTGGGCCACCAGAAGTAGAAGCCGGCGAACATCGCGAAGACCACGGTGCCGAACACGACGTAGTGGAAGTGCGCCACCACGAAGTAGCTGTCGGAGAGGTGGAAGTCCAGCGCCGGGCTCGACAGGATGATGCCGGTCAGACCACCGAACAGGAAGGTCACGAGGAAGCCGATCGCCCAGAGCATCGGCGTCTCGAAAGTGACCTTGCCGCCCCACATGGTGCCGACCCAGTTGAAGAACTTCACGCCGGTCGGCACCGCGATGAGCATCGTCATCACCGCGAAGAACGGCAGCAGCACCTGACCGGTGGCGTACATGTGGTGGGCCCACACGCTGACGGACAGCGCGGCGATGGCGATCGTGGCGAAGACCAGGGTCTTGTAGCCGAAGATCGGCTTGCGCGAGAAGACCGGGAGGATCTCGGAGATGATCCCGAAGAAGGGCAGGGCGATGATGTAGACCTCTGGGTGGCCGAAGAACCAGAAGAGGTGCTGCCACAGCATCGGGCCGCCGTTCTCCGGGTCGAAGACGTGGGCGCCGAACTCGCGGTCCGCCCCCAGCGCCAGCAGCGCGGCGGCCAGGACCGGGAAGGCCATCAGGACCAGGATCGAGGTCACCAGGATGGTCCAGGTGAAGACGGGCATCCGGAACATCGTCATGCCGGGAGCGCGCATGCAGATGATCGTGGTGATGAAGTTGACGGCGCCGAGGATCGTGCCGAAACCACCGAGCGCGAGGCCGAAGACCCACAGGTCGCCGCCGAGGCCGGGGCTGTACGACGCGTCCGAGAGCGGCGCGTAGGCGAACCAGCCGAACGAGGCCGCGCCCGACGGGGTCAGGAAGCCCGCCGAGGCGATCAGGCCGCCGAAGAGGTACAGCCAGTACGCGAACATGTTCAGCCGCGGGAAGGCGACGTCGGGCGCGCCGATCTGGATCGGCATGAGCGCGTTGGCGAACCCGGCGAACAGGGGCGTCGCGAAGAGCAGCAGCATGATCGTGCCGTGCATCGTGAACAGCTGGTTGAACTGCTCGGGGTTGTCGACGACCTGCAGGCCGGGGTTGAACAGCTCCGCACGGATCAGCAGCGCGAGCAGGCCACCGATCATGAAGAACACGAACGAGGTGATGAAGTAGAGGTTGCCGATGACCTTGTGGTCGGTCGTCGTCATCCACTTGACCACGGTCGCCCCCGGGGCGATCCGCGGGCGCGACACCGTCTCGGTGCTGCGCAGGTAGGTCGACTCGCTGGCCGCACTCATGATCAGTTGCTCCCTGCGTTCGGAATGAGGTCGTTGTCCTCGTCCATGACCTGCTCGCGGTTCAGCCCGTTGTCGAGCTGACCCTCGTTGCCCTTGGCCTTGAGCTCGGCGATGTGCGCGTCGAACTCCGCCTGCTCGACGACCTTGACGTTGAACAACATCTGCGAGTGGTAGGCGCCGCAGAGCTCGGCGCACTTGCCCTGGAACTCACCGGTCTGAGTGGGCGTGACCTGGAACTTGTTGACCTTGCCGGGGATCATGTCGAGCTTCTGGAGGAAGGCCGGGATCCAGAAGGAGTGGATGACGTCGCGCGAGGTCAGCACGAACTCGGTGCGCTGGTTGACCGGGAGGTAGAGGGTCGGGAGGGACTCCTCCACCCCCGGTTTGCCGGTCAGCTGGGCGTGGGTGCCTGCCTCGAAGGTCTGCTCGTTGACGTAGTTGAAGTCCCAGCTCCACTGCTTGCCGACGACGTTGACGACGACGTCGGGCTCCTTGGAGGTGTCGAGCAGGGCGGTCTCGTCACGCTGCGTGTAGTAGAAGAGCACGGCGATCATGAACACGGGGACGACGGTGTAGAGGATCTCCAGCGGCACGTTGTAGCGCAGCTGCACCGGCAGCGAGCCGTCGTCGTCGCGCCGGCGGCGGTAGGCCACGACGCACCAGATGATCAGGCCCCACACGAGGGCACCGACGAAGAGGGCCGCGATCCAGGACCCCACCCAGAGGCTGGTCACGCGCTCGGCGCCCTCGGTCGCAGCGCGCGGCAGGAGGCCGTCCTCGACGCGTCCGGCGCAGCCGGTGAGGGCCAGGGAGGCGAGGCCGGCAGCCGCCGCCATCAGCCGGGTCCGACGCCAGCGCGGGCGCGGCACAGAGTTGTCGTGCGGAGGCAACAGTGCACCTTCTTCTGAGGAGAGACCAACCACGACGCAAACCCTACTCCAGCCCGACGCCCGAGTACGGTCAGGGTGGGGCTAGCGTCTGGGGTGTGCCGGACCACCCCCGAGACCGCGCGATCCTCGACGCCGCAAGCACGCGGATGCACCCCGTGGCGAGGGAGACCCTGCTCGCCGCTGTCGACGCGGGCTGGGCGGATCCACGCCGCCTGTACGCCGAGGCACGCACCGCGCGTCGCCTGCTCGACCAGGCCACCGAGGTGATCGCCGACGGCCTCGGTGTCCGCGCGTCCGAGCTCGCCTTCGCGCCCTCGGGCGAGGCTGCGGTGCGCCGGGCGGTCGCCGGTGCCCTGCACAGCGCCCGCCGCCGCGGGGCGCGGGTCGTCGCCACGGCCGTCGAGCACTCGGCCGTCCTGGCACCGGGCCGCTACCGCGCGGCGCAGGGCCACGACGACGCCCTGTTCGCCGAGGTCCCGGTCGACCACGAGGGCCGGGTCGACCTGACCGCCCTCGCGGCGGCCGTGCGTGTCGAGGGCACCGTCGCCGCGGCGGTGCAGCACGCCAACGGCGAGGTCGGGACGCTGCAGCCGCTCGCGGAGGCCCACGCCGAGTGCCGCGCGGCGGGCGTGCCGCTCGTCGTGGACGCCCAGGCGTCGCTGGGCCGCAGCCGACCTCCGGCCCATTTCGACGTGCTGGCCGGCGACGCCCAGTCCTGGGGCGGACCGGGCGGCGTCGGTGTTCTCGTGGTCCCGGAACGCACGCGGTGGGCCCTGCCGGGGCCGGCCGGCGAGCCGGGCCACGGGCGCGGAGGCGACCTGCCCTGGGTCCCGCTCGCCCTGGCCGCCGCCGAGGCGTGGCAGCAGGGCGCAGCGGCGCTGGACCGGGAGGGCGCGGACGCCACCGCCCTGGTCGACGACATCCGGCGCTGCGCCGCCGGGGTCCGCGACGTCGAGGTGGTCGGCCACCCCACGGCCAGGCTCCCCCACATCGTGACCTTCAGCGCCCTCTACTGCGACGGCGAGGCCGTGGTCCACGAGCTGGACCGTCGGGGGTTCGCGGTGGCGTCGGGCTCTGCCTGCACCGCGAGCACGCTCGAGCCCAGCCACGTCCTGGCGGCGATGGGGGTGCTCACCCACGGCAACGTCCGGGTGACGCTGCCGCTGGCCGCGGTCTCCCCCGGTCGCGCCGACGACGTCGCCCGCTTCTGCACCGCCCTGCCGGAGGTCATCGCCGACGTGCGTGCCCAGCTCGGGGTCGAGCGGCTGTGAGCGGGGCCGAGATCCGCGTCGACGCCCGCGGGCTGCGGTGCCCGCTGCCGGTGATCCGGCTCGCGGAGGCGGCCCGGGAGGCGGCCCCCGGCGACGTCATCGAGGTGTGGGCGACCGACCCCGCCGCCGCGGCGGACATCCCCGCCTGGTGCCGGCTGCGCGGACAGGAGTACCTCGGCTCGCAGGGGGCAGCTGCCGCCACGCCAGCGGCGCCGGGCAGCGCGGCCGAGGCCGGCCACACGGCATACCGGGTGCGGCTGGCCCCCGCCGGGTGAGCTGCGGCACCATCGCCGGCATGCACGGATGGCACGAGTGGCAGCGCGACGAGCACACCATCAGCACCGACCCGCGACGGCTGGACGTGCCCCTCATCCACGGGTTCCTGACCGACTCCTACTGGGCGGCCGGCGTGCCGCTGGAGGTCGTCGAACGCTCCCTGGAGCACTCGATCGCGTTCGGGCTCTACCACCGCAGCGAGCAGGTCGGCTTCGCACGCGTGGTCACGGACCGCGCGACCTTCGCCTACCTCGCCGACGTCTTCGTGCTGGAGCAGCACCGCGGGCAGGGCCTCGGCGACTGGCTGGTGGCCACCGTCGGTGAGCACCCGGAGCTGCAGGGGCTGCGCCGGTGGATGCTCGCCACCGCCGACGCGCACCCGCTGTACGCGCGGCACGGCTTCGCCAGCCTGCGCGAGCCGGGCCGGTTCATGGAGCGCCGGGACGCCTCCTACGGCTCCTGACGCCGGCCGAGCTCCAGCTGCGGCTCCTTGAGGGCGCGGCCGAGCCGCTGGAGGTACTCCCCCCGCGGCATCTCCTCGATCCCGAGGGTCGACAGGTGCGGCGTCGCCCACTGGACGTCGATGATCCGATGCGGGCTGCGGTCAGCGAACACCAGCCCGGCGAGGGCCACCAGGGCGACCTTGGAGGCGTCCGTGACCGCGTGGAACATCGACTCGCCGGCGAACAGCCCGCCGATGGAGACGCCGTAGAGGCCGCCCACGAGCTCGCCGCCGTGCCACGTCTCCACGCTGTGCGCCCAACCGAGGCGGTGCAGCGTCGCGTACGCCGACGAGATCTCGGGGGTGATCCACCGACCCTCGCGGTGCGGCGAGGCGCAGCGCTCGACGACCTCCTCGAAGGCCGAGTCGACCCGGATCTCGAAGTGCCGGCAGGACCTGCGCAGCGAGCGGCTGACGGAGACCCCACCCGGGAGCAGCACCCCCCGGGGGTCGGGCGACCACCAGCCCATCGGCTTGGCGCCGTGCTCGCCGAGGCCCATCGGGAAGACCCCGCTGCGGTATGCCGCGAGCAGGGTTCCGGGGGCGAGGTCGCCACCCACGCCCACGAGGTCCTCTCCGGGCTCGACATCCTCGAGGTCGAAGTCCCAGGGGCTGGGCGGCGGCTCCTCCGGCGGCCAGGGCATCAGCTCGCCCGCCCGCTCAGGGGGCGACGCAGCTGATGTGGGGCGCGATCTCGTCGGCGGACTGCTGGCCGTAGGCCTCGGCGAGACGCTCGAGGAAGCGGGTCTTGCCCAGGGTGTACTCCTGGGTGCCGACGGTCTCGATGACGTAGGTGGCGAGCATCGAGCCGAGCTCGGCGGCGTGGCGGAGGCCGAGATCGGCCGCCAGGCCCGTGAGGAAGCCGGCCCGGAAGGCGTCTCCGACGCCGGTCGGGTCGGCCCGGCGGACCTCGCGGGCCACCTTGACCTCGATCGGGTCCTCGCCGCGGGTCTCGATCACCGCGCCGTCCTTGCCGCGAGTGGTCACCCGGGTGGTGACCCGCTCGGCGATCTCCTCCGGCGACCACCCGGTCTTCTGTGACGTCAGCGCCGCCTCGTACTCGTTGGTGAGGAGGTAGTCGGCCCCGTCGATGAGCTGGCGGATCGTCTCGCCGTCGGCGAACGCCAGCTGCTGCGAGGGGTCGGCGGCGAACGGGATGCCGCGGGTGCGGCACTCGCGCGTGTGCCGCAGCATCGCCTCGGGGTCGTTGGCGCCGACGACCACGAGGTCGAGGCCGCCGACCCGGTCGGCCACGGGCTTGAGCTCGATCTGGCGGGCCTCGGACATCGCGCCGGCGTAGAACGTGGCGATCTGGGCCATGTCGTCGTCGGTGGTGCAGACGAACCGCGCCGTGTGGCGGGACTCCGACACGTGCACCGAGTCGCAGTCGACCCCGTGGCGCTCCAGCCAGCTGCGGTAGTCGGCGAAGTCCTCCCCCACGGCCCCGACCAGGATCGGGCGCTGGCCCAGGTTGGCCATGCCGAACGCGATGTTGGCCGCGACGCCTCCGCGGCGCACCTGGAGGTCCTCAGCGAGGAAGGACAGCGAGACCTTGTCGAGCTGCTCGACGACCAGGGAGTCGGCGAAGCGCCCCTTGAAGGTCATCAGGTGGTCGGTGGCAATGGATCCGGTGATGGCAACGCGCACGTCCTGCAACCTACCGCGTCCGCAGGTCACGGGCCCGGCGCGGGCAGCCCGGCTACCGGCGGGTGTTACCTCGTGGTACCGGCGTGTCCGCCGTCCGGGTCGCCGTAGCGTGGCGCCATGAGCACCCCGAGCGCCGGCCCCACGCCCCGCGACGGCCTCGACAACGGCAGCATCGCCGAGCTCTGCGCCGACAGCAGCGAGGTCGCCATCGAGGTGCACCTCCCGCGGCCGTGGCCGTCGGGGCACCACGACATCGCCGTCCCCGACGACGCGTCCTGGCTCGTGGAGGGGCTCGGGGCCTACGGTTCCTGACCGTTGCCTGGGGCCACGGCCCGGCGCACTGTCGGGTCATGACCACCTCCGACCCAGCCGCCACCCCCGCGCCGTCCCCCGCCGCCGAGACCGGCGCGGCCGACTTCTCCGACCTGCGCGCGATGTTCATCAACTGCACGCTCAAGCGGTCCCCCGAGATCAGCCACACCGAGGGCATCGTCGACGCCAGCGCCGCCATCATGATGAAGCACGGTGTCCAGGTCGAGGTGCTGCGCGCCGTCGACCACGACATCGCCACCGGGGTCCAGCCCGACATGACCGAGCACGGCTGGGCCCGCGACGAGTGGCCCCGCATCATGGGCGACGTCCTGGCCAGCGACATCCTCGTCATCGCGGGGCCCATCTGGCTCGGCGACAACTCCAGCGTCACCAAACGCGTGATCGAGCGGCTCTACTCGTACTCGGGGATGACCAACGACAAGGGCCAGTACCTCTACTACGGACGGGTGGCCGGGGCGATCATCACGGGCAACGAGGACGGCATCAAGCACTGCGCCAGCAACATCCTGTACAGCCTCCAGCACATCGGCTACACCGTCCCGCCGCAGGCCGACTGCGGGTGGATCGGCGAGGCCGGGCCCGGCCCGTCCTACCTCGACCCGGGCAGCGGCGGCCCCGAGAACGAGTTCACGCAGCGGAACACCACGTTCATGACGTGGAACCTGATGCACCTCGCCAAGCTGCTCAAGGACGCGGGCGGCTTCCCCCACGGCGGGAACGACCGCACGGCGTGGGATGCCGGCGCGCGCTTCGACTACGAGAACCCGGAGTACCGGTAGGAACGCCCACGGCCGCCACCGGGCAGCCGGGAGACGACCGGGCGGCGCGGGCGACCCGCCCCGCGGCACACGCGCATGCCGAAGGCCCCCGACCGCGTGGTGGGGGGCCTTCGGACGTGGCTCAGCTGAAGCTGTCGCCGCAGGCGCAGGAGCTGCCCGCGTTGGGGTTGTCGATCGTGAAACCCTGCTTCTCGATGGTGTCCGCGAAGTCGATCGTGGCGCCCTCGAGGTACGGCGAGCTCATCCGGTCGACGACGACCTCGACACCGCCGAAGTCGCGCACGAGGTCACCGTCGAGGGTGCGCTCGTCGAAGTACAGCTGGTAGATCAGGCCGGAGCAGCCGCCCGGCTGGACGCCCACGCGCAGGCGGAGGTCGTCGCGACCCTCCTGCTCGAGCAGCGACTTGACCTTGGTGGCGGCGACGTCGGTGAGGATGACGCCGTGGGCGGGAGCCTCGGCAGCGGCCTCGGCTGCGGCCTGGGTCTCGACTTCACTCATCGATGTGCGTCCTTCATGTCGTGGGTCGTGGGTGCACTTGGGCAAACCCTCGGTCTGGGGGAAATGTTCCCCGCACTCCTAGGGTACGTCGTGATCAGCGGCCGGGTGACCAGGTGGCCGCCACACGGGCGGCGCGCGCGGCCAGGGTGCCGACGGGGTCGGTGATGGCGGCCTCGACCTGCTCGGGGGTCTCGGCGACGGCGTAGGTGCCCGACAGCCCCAGGGTCATTGCCTCGCGCCGGCCCACCATCGTCTGGCCGGCGATGACGACCGTGGGGGTCGCTGCCTCGAGAGCGGCCTGGGCCACGCCGGCGACCACCTTGCCGCGCAGGCTCTGCCAGTCGAACTTGCCCTCCCCCGTGACCACGAGGTCCGCGGCCGACACGACCGAGCTGAAGCCCACCGCCCGGAGCACCTCCTCCACACCGCTGACCCGCCGCCCGCCGAGCAGCATGAGTCCGTAGCCGAGCCCGCCCGCCGCGCCGGCGCCGGGCTCCTTGTCCAGCCGGCGAGGCCGGCCGGTCAGCAGGTCTCGAGAGCTCTGGTGGGTGCGCTGGACCACCTCGGTGAACCGCCCCAGCGCGGCCTCGAGGGACTGGGCCAGAGCCGGCGACGCACCCTTCTGCGGGGCGAACACGGCCGAGGCGCCCTGCAGGCCCAGCAGGGGCGAGTCGACGTCCGTGGCCACCAGCAGCTCGACCGCGGCGAAGCGGTCCTTGACGTCCTCCAGCCCCTTGAGGGCGGCATCGGAGAGGTCCGCGAGAGCGAGGCCGCCACGGGCGAGGTCATGGGCGCTGCCGGCACCGAGCGCGGCCAGCATGCCGGCTCCGCCGTCATTGGTGCCGCTGCCGCCGAGCCCGACGACGATGCGCTCGGCACCCTCCCGCAGGGCGGCGTCGAGCAGCAGCCCCACGCCGTAGGTGCTGGTGACCGCCGGGTTGCGCTCGTCCGCGGCGAGCAGGTGCAGGCCCGCAGCCTGTGCGGACTCCAGGTAGGCCGTGCGCCGGCCGTCACCCTCGCCCTCCACCAGAAGGAGCGCCGCCGGCACCTCGCGGCCGAGCGGGTCGGTCGTCGTGGCAAGCACGGTGGTGCCGTCGGGCCGGGCGCCGGCGAGCACGTCGAGGAAGCCGGGACCGCCGTCCGAGAGCGGCATCAGCGTCAACAGGTCGTCCGGCGCCGACCGGCGCCAGCCCTCGGCCATCGCCTCCGCCGCCTGGGTGGCTGTGAGGGTCCCGGTGAAGCAGTCAGGCGCGATGAGGACGTGCACATTCGGACTGTACCCGGGGGCTTGCCCCGCGCGCCGCCCCACCAACGCCGGGTCGACGCCCCCCAACTGGCATGATGTCGCCGTGGTCCGCGATGCGCTGCTGCGCTCCCAGTTGGAACAGTGGGAGCTCATTCGCGACTACATGGCCTCCTACGCGCGGCACGTGCCCGTGCGCACCGTCGCAGTCGTCGGGAACGCTCCGCTAGCCCCTGACGCCCGAAGGGCTGAGGCCATCGACGCCTGCGACCTGGTCATCCGCGCGAACGCGATGATGCTCGACGCCCCCGGAGAGCCGCCGTGCGTGGGGACGGCTTGCCACGCGGTCGTTCTCTCCCGCGCCACGGCCGTGACCCCCTGGGTCTTCAAGGACTACCGGAACCGGGCCTACCTCGTTCCGCAGGCTGGCTTCGTGCAGTACCACCTCGAGAACAAGGTTGGGCTGCTGCTACGGACCGACTTCTGGCCTGAGGATCTTGGCGCGATGCCGCTGCCCAACGCCGTGGTCAAGGCCCGCGTGGCCCGGGCCCTCGATCCCGAGCACCGTCCGGGGTCGCTGATCCCCACGACCGGGATGATGGCCATGTTCATGGCGCACGAGATGTTCCCGTCCGCTGACCTGCTCGTCACCGGCTTCTCCTTTCTCGAGGACTGCGAGCAGACGCACTGGTCCCACCACTCGGGTGGGCGCACCAAAGTCAACTGGCAGCACCGGCTCGACCTCGAGGCGGCCCTGCTCCGGTCGTGGATCGACGACGGCAGCGCGCGTTACCTGCCCTAGCAATGGAGATGAGATGAGCGATCAGCGTCC
>NZ_DATBMI010000056.1:0-13474 GCF_036554925.1 Pedococcus sp. | reverse complement strand
GCTCAGCTACCCGTTCATCGCGCCCGACCTGTTCGACCGGCTCGGCTACGGCGCCGACGACAGCCGCCGACGCACGGTCACGGTGGCCAACCCGATGTCGGACGAGACGCCGCTGATGCGCACATCGGTGCTCGACTCGCTGCTCGAGACGCTGCGCCGCAACGTCGCCCGGGGCAACCGCGACGCCGCCGTCTACGAGCTCGGGCTCGTCACCGTGGGGCCCGAGCAGGTCCGCAGCGCGCCGGTGCCCGGCATCGAGTCCCGACCCGACGACGCCACGCTCTCGGCGATCCTCGGCGCGGTGCCCGCCCAGCCGCGCCACGTCGCCTTCGCCGCGGCCGGCGACGCCGAGCCGGCCGGGCCGTGGGGCCCAGCGCGGCCGTTCGACGCGAGCGACGCCGTGGCGTGGGCTCTCGCGGTCGCCAAGGCAGTCGGCGTCGAGCTCGTGGTGTCGGCCACCGACCGGGCGCCCTGGCACCCCGGGCGGTGCGCACGGCTCGCCCTCCCGGACGGCACCGTCGTGGGCCACGCCGGCGAGCTGCACCCCAAGGTCGTCTCGGCGCTCGACCTCCCGGCTCGCACCGTGGCCGGCGAGCTCGACGTCGACGTGCTGGTGGCCGCCACCGGGGAGCCGCTGCAGGCCGCGGCCCTGTCGACGTTCCCGCTCGCGCACTCCGACGTCGCCCTCGTCGTCGACGAGGCGGTGCCGGCGGCTGCCGTCGAGGCGGCGCTGCGCGACGGTGCCGGCCCGTCCCTGGAGTCGCTCGTGCTCTTCGACATCTACCGCGGTGACCAGGTCGGCGAGGGGAGGAAGTCGTTGGCGTTCCGCCTGACCTTCCGGTCGGCCGAGCGCACCCTCACGACCGACGAGGTGAGTGCCCTGCGTGACCGCGCCGTCGCTGCGGCGGCCCGCGCCACCGGGGCCGTCCAGCGGTGAGCGCTCCCGTCGCGGTGGTGACCGGCGCCTCCCGGGGTATCGGCCACCACCTCGCCGAGGGCCTCGAGCGGGCCGGGTTCGTCGTGGAGCGCGGCTCGCGGGCGGTCGCCGAGGTGACCGACCGGGCCGCGGTGGAGCGGTGGGTCGAGGACATCTCCGGTCGTCGGGGCCGCATCGACCTGCTGGTCAACAACGCAGGTGTGATCGACACCGAGGTGTCGCTCGAGGAGTCCGACCCCGACGAGTGGTGGCGCACGATGGAGGTCAACGTCCTCGGGCCGTACCTCGTCACCCGCTACGTCATGCCGCACATGGTGGCCGCTGGTGGCGGCCGGGTCGTCAACCTCAACAGTGGGTCGGGCACCCGGGCCGGCGAGGTGGCCTCCGCCTACAACGCGAGCAAGACGGCGCTGGCCCGGATCACCGGGTCCACGCACCTCTCCGGCGCGGCGCACGGCATACGCGCCTTCGACCTCGCGCCCGGTGTGGTTCGCACGGACATGACGCTCTCGATGGCCTCGCACGAGGGACGCACGGAGTGGACGTCACCGCAGGAGGTCGTCGACCTCGTGCTGGCGCTGGCCTCCGGTGAGCTGGACGCGTGGTCGGGGCGGATGGTCCGAGCCGGCGTCGACACCTCCGAGTCGCTGCGCCGGCGCGCGGCCGCCGGGCTCGCCGCCGGCGACCGCACGATCACCCTGATGCCGTGGGGGAGCGACGACCCTCTCGCCTGACCGGGGTGACCAGGGCCCGTGAATAGATTCCCACGATCATGTATAGTCATGCACATGATCAGGGCAGCGGTCACAGGTGCGAGCGGGTACGCCGGAGGCGAGATCCTCCGGCTGCTGCTGTCGCACCCCGAGGTCGAGATCGGCGCGCTCACCGCAGCCTCGAGTGCCGGCACCCGCCTCGGCGACCTCCACCCCCACCTCACCCCGCTGGCGGACCGCGTCGTGGCGGAGACCACCTCCCGCGTCCTCGCGGACCACGACGCCGTGTTCCTGGCGCTCCCGCACGGGCACTCTGCCGCCCTCGCGGCGCAGCTGCCCGAGAACGTGGTCGTCATCGACTGCGGCGCGGACTTCCGGCTGCGCGACGAGGCCGCCTGGACGGCCTTCTACGACACCGCGTATGCCGGGTCGTGGGCGTACGGGATGCCTGAGCTCTGCGTGGGCGCCCAGGGCAAGCAGCGCGAGGCGCTCGCCGGGCAGCGGCACATAGCGGTCCCCGGGTGTTACCCGACGGCCGCCAGCCTCGCGCTCGCCCCCGGCTTCGCGGGTGGACTGCTGCACCCCGAGGGCGTCGTCATCGTGGCCGCCTCCGGCACGTCGGGCGCCGGCACGTCGCTCAAGCCCCACCTGCTCGGCGCCGAGGTGATGGGAGCCATGTCGCCCTACGGTGTCGGCGGGGTGCACCGGCACACCCCGGAGATCGAGCAGAACCTCTCCGGCGTGCGGGGCGACGACGTCACCGTGTCGTTCACCCCGACCCTGGCGCCGATGCCGCGCGGCATCCTCGCGACCTGCACCGCCCGGACCAGCGGCTCCGACATGGGTGCCGCCGACGTCCGTGCGGCGTGGGAGAAGGCCTACGCCGACGAGCCGTTCGTGCACCTCCTGCCGGAGGGCCGGTGGCCCTCGACCGCCAGCGTCCTGGGCAGCAACAGCGTCCACGTGCAGGTCACCCTCGACGAGCGGGTCGGCCGTGTCGTCGCCGTGGCCGCCGTCGACAACCTCACCAAGGGCACGGCTGGTGCCGCGGTGCAGTGCCTCAACCTGGCCTTCGGGCTGCCGGAGACCACCGGCCTCCCGGTCGCGGGGGTGGCCCCGTGAGCCTCGCCATGCACCTCATGCGCCACGAGGCGCCCATCGCCTTCGCCCGGCTCGCAGCCGGGGAGGAGCCGGCATGGGACTGGCGCACCGGGCCCCTGACCTCCATCACCTACACCGACAGCGAGACATCGGTCGTCTGCGCCTTCGACGCCGTACCCGCGGGCGTGGTGAAGCAGGGCCCGCTCGTCGGCTTCGAGATCGCCGGGCCACTCGACTTCACGATGGTCGGCGTGCTCTCCGGGCTCTTGGAGCCGCTCGCCCGCCAGGGCATCAGCATCCTCGCCCTCTCGACCTACGACACGGACTGGATCCTCGTCGAGGCCGACCGCAGCGACGACGCCGCGGCGATCTGGAAGCGCGGAGGTCACACGGTGGCACCCGCCAGGCTCAGCGGGGGTGCCGCGTGAGCGTCACCACTCCGCAGGGCTTCCGGGCGACGGGTGTGGTCGCCGGGCTCAAGGCCAGTGGCACCCCCGACCTCGCCCTGGTCGTCAACGACGGCCCCGACCACCACGCCGCGGCGGTCTTCACGAGCAACCGCGTCGAGGCGGCGCCCGTGACCTGGTCGCGGCAGGTCGTCGCCGACGGCCGTGCCGATGCCGTGGTCCTCAACTCGGGGGGCGCCAACGCCTGCACCGGACCGCAGGGCTTCGCCGACACCCACCACACGGCCGAGCGGGTCGCGGAGGCGCTGGGGGCCTCCGCGGGTGACGTGGTCGTGTGCTCCACCGGGCTCATCGGTGAGCTGCTGCCGATGGACCGGGTGCTCGCGGGCGTCGGCTCGGCCGTGTCGTCGCTCAGCCCGACCGGTGGCGAGGAGGCGGCCGTCGCCATCATGACGACCGACACGGTGCCCAAGCAGGCCGAGGCGGTCCGCGACGGCTGGAGCGTCGGCGGCATGGCGAAGGGTGCGGGGATGCTCGCGCCCGCCCTGGCCACCATGCTGGTGGTCGTCACGACCGATGCCGTCGTGGAGCCGGGCGACCTCGACGGGGTGCTGCGGGCCGCGACCGCGCGGACGTTCGACAGGATCGACTCCGACGGCTGCCAGTCGACCAACGACACCGTGGTCCTGCTCGCCTCGGGCGCCTCCGGCGTCGCTGTCGGCCACGAGGCGCTGGCCGAGGCGGTCACCGAGGTCTGCGCGAGCCTGGGCCGGCAGCTCGTCCGCGACGCCGAGGGCGCCCACCACGACATCGCCATCGAGGTGCGCTCGGCGGCGAGCGAGGCCGACGCCCTCGAGGTGGGCCGGTCGATCGCGCGCAACAACCTCTTCAAGTGCGCCGTCTTCGGCAACGACCCCAACTGGGGCCGGGTGCTCGCCGCCGTCGGCACCACCCGGGCGGTCTTCGACCCTCACCGGCTCGACGTCTCCATCAACGGCGTGCAGGTGTGCCGCGCGGGAGGTGTGGGGGAGGACCGCAACCTGGTGGACCTGACCGGTCGCGAGGTCCACGTCGCGGTCGACCTGCACGCCGGCGCCGAGTCGGCCACCGTGTGGACCAACGACCTGACCCACGACTACGTCCACGAGAACTCGGCGTACTCGACATGAGCCCGAAACCGAGCACCGACACCGTCCGCGGCACCATCGACGCGGCGGCGCTGCGCGTGGCGCAGGGGAAGGCGCAGACCCTGGTCGAGGCGCTGCCCTGGCTGGAGCGCTTCCGCGGGGCCCTGGTCGTGGTCAAGTACGGCGGCAACGCCATGACCGACGACGCGCTCAAGGCCGCCTTCGCCAAGGACATCGTCTTCCTCCGGTACGCCGGGCTGCGCCCCGTCGTGGTGCACGGCGGCGGCCCGCAGATCGCCGACATGCTGGGCCGGCTCGGCCTGGAGAGCGAGTTCAAGGGCGGGCTGCGGGTCACCACCCCCGAGGTCATGGACGTCGTCCGCATGGTCCTCACCGGGCAGGTCGGTCGCGAGCTCGTCGGCCTGCTCAACCAGCACGGACCGGTGGCCGTCGGGCTCTCCGGCGAGGACGCGGCGCTCTTCGGCGCACGCCGCCGTGGCACCGTCGTCGACGGCGAGCCGATCGACCTCGGGCTCGTGGGCGACGTCGAGACGGTCAACCCCTCCGCGGTCCAGGACATCCTCGACGCCGGCCGGATCCCCGTGGTCTCGACCGTGGCCCCCGACCTCGATGCCGACGGCCAGGTCCTCAACATCAACGCGGACACCGCCGCTGCCGCGCTGGCCGTGGCCCTGCGGGCGCACAAGCTCGTCGTCCTGACCGACGTCGAGGGCGTCTACGCCGATTGGCCCGACCGTGACTCCCTGCTGTCGTCGCTGTCGGTCGGTGGCGCTCGGGACCTGCTCGGCCGGGTCGACGCCGGGATGATCCCCAAGCTCGAGGCCTGCGTCCGCGCCGTCGAGAACGGCGTGCCCCAGGCCCACGTCATCGACGGTCGGCAGCCGCACTCGCTGCTGCTCGAGGTCTTCACCTCGGAGGGCATCGGGACCATGATCGTCCCCGACGACGAGGAGGCCGGACGCTGATGGGCACCCGCAACGACGAGTACCTCGCGCGCTACCAGCGGTCCGTCCTCGGGGTCTTCGGCCTGCCGCCGCTCGTCCTCGACCACGGCTCGGGCTGCCACGTCTGGGACGTCGACGGCAACCGCTACCTCGACCTCGTCGGCGGCATAGCGGTCAACGCGTTGGGGCACAACCACCCCGCCCTCGTCGCCGCCATCTCACGGCAGGCGGCCAGGGCGATCCACGTCTCCAACCTCTTCACGTCCCCGGGCCAGGTCGAGCTGGCCGAGCGGATCCTCGAGGTCGCCGGAGCCCCGCTGGGCTCGGCCGTCTTCTTCGCCAACTCCGGCGCCGAGGCGGTCGAGGCGGCCCTCAAGCTGTCCCGCCGCACGGGCAGGGCCGGCATCGTGGCGGCCGAAGGGGCGTTCCACGGCCGCACCACCGGTGCCCTCGCCCTCACCCACAAGGTGGCCTACCGCGAGCCCTTCGAGCCCCTGATCCCCGGTGTGGTCCACGTGCCGTACGGGGACGAGGCGGCGCTGCGGTCGGCCGTCGACGCGGACACCGCGGCCGTCATCCTCGAGCCCGTCCAGGGCGAGGCGGGCGTGCTGAGCCCGGGCACGGCATACCTGCGCCTGGCACGGGAGCTCACGACCGCCCATGGTGCGCTCCTCGTCATCGACGAGATCCAGACCGGTGTCGGCCGCACGGGCACGTGGTTCGCCTTCCAACAGGCCGGGATCACCCCCGACGCGGTCACCCTGGCCAAGGGCCTCGGCGGCGGGGTGCCCATCGGCGCGCTCGTGACGTTCGGCGCGGACGTCTCGGGGCTCCTCACCGCCGGGCAGCACGGCTCGACGTTCGGCGGCAACCCCCTCGCCGCCGCCGCGGGTCTGGCCGTCCTCGAGACCATCGAGCGCGAGGGGCTGCTCGCCCACGTCCGGAAGGTGGGCGACCACCTCGCCGCCGCCGTCGAGGCCCTGGCCCATCCGCTGGTCGCCGGCGTCCGGGGCGCCGGGCTGCTGCGCGCGGTCACCCTGCGCTCGGACGTCGCACCTGCCCTCGCCGTGCTGGCTCGCGAGGCGGGGTTCATCGTCAACCCGGTGGCCCCGGCCGCGATCCGGCTCGCGCCCCCGCTCGTCATCACCGCCGAGCAGGTCGACACCTTCGTCGCCGCCCTTCCGGCGCTCCTCGACGCCGCAGCCCGCGAGACGTCCACCCCGACCGCCCCCTCGACCGACCCCACGGAGGCCACCCGATGAGCGTCCGCCACTTCCTGCGCGACGACGACCTCAGCGCCGAGGAGCAGCGCGAGGTCCTCCGCCGGGCCGCCGCGCTCAAGGCCGCGCCGTTCTCCGACCAGTGCCTGGCCGGGCCCCGGGCCGTGGCCATCCTGTTCGACAAGCCGACCCTGCGCACGCAGGTCTCCTTCACGACCTCCGTCGCCGGGCTCGGCGGGTTCCCCATGGTCGTCGACGGCCGCCTGGCCGGCGTGGGCGAGCGCGAGTCGATCGCCGACACCGCCCGGGTGCTCGGCCGCCAGGCCGCCGTCGTCGTGTGGCGCACCTTCGGCCAGGAGCGCCTCGAGGAGATGGCCCGCCACGCCGGTGTTCCGGTTGTCAACGCGCTCACCGACCAGTTCCACCCGTGCCAGGTGCTCGCCGACCTGCTGACCGTGTCCGAGCAACGGGGCGAGCTGCCGGGGCTGACGCTGGCCTACGTGGGCGACGGCGCCAACAACATGGCCCACTCCTACCTGCTCGGCTGCGCGCTCGCCGGCATGCACGTCCGCATCGGTGCGCCGGCGAGCCACCAGCCGGACCCAGCGGTCGTGGCCCGGGCCCGGCAGATCGCCGGCGAGCAGGGCGGCTCCGTCCTCGTCACGGACGACCCGGCAGCCGCCGTCGAGGGCGCCGACGCGGTGGCCACCGACACCTGGGTGTCCATGGGGCAGGAGGCGCAGAAGGAGGCCAAGGCCGGGGCGGACAGCCCGTTCACCGCCTTCTCGGTCACGCGGGAGCTGCTGCACAGGGCCGCACCGGACGCCGTCGTCCTGCACTGCCTGCCGGCCTACCGCGGGCTGGAGATCGCGGCCGACGTCATCGACGGCCCCCAGTCGGTCGTCTGGGACGAGGCCGAGAACCGCCTCCACGCGCAGAAGGCCCTGCTCTCGTGGCTGCTCGAGGCCTCACGGCCACGGGGGGTGAGCGCGTGACCCTCGCCGCCACCCGCACCGGCCGCCAGCGCCGGATCGTCGAGATCCTCGGACGGACCGCCGTGAAGTCGCAGTCGGAGCTGCTCGACCTGCTCGCCGCCGACGGCATCGAGGTCACCCAGGCCACGCTGTCCCGCGACCTCGTCGAGCTCGGTGCGGTCAAGGTCCGCTCCGGGCGACAGCTCGTGTATGCCGTGCCCGGAGAGGGCGGCGACCGCACCGCCCGCCCGGCCCAGGACGGCGCGGAGGTCTCGGCCCGGCTGCGGCGGCTGTGCGAGGAGCTCCTGGTCAGCGCCGAGCCGTCCCACAACCTCGTCGTCCTGCGCACCCCACCGGGCGCCGCGAACTTCCTGGCCTCGGCGATCGACCACGTCGACGAGCAGGACATCCTCGGCACCATCGCCGGCGACGACACCATCATGGTGATCACCTCCGGCCCCGAGGCCAGCCGGGAGTACGCCCGGCTCCTGCTCGGGCTCGCCGACAGCCGCGACTAGCCCCAGACCACGCAGCACACCAGACCCACAGACCCCACCACCAGACGCCGCACCACCAAGGAGAAGAAGTCGTGACCGAGCGCGTAGTCCTCGCATACTCCGGAGGCCTCGACACCTCCGTCGCCATCGGCTGGATCGCCGACGCCACCCAGGCGGAGGTCGTCGCCGTCGCCGTCGACGTGGGCCAGGGCGGGGAGGACCTCGAGGTCATCCGCCAGCGCGCCCTCGACTGTGGCGCCGTCGAGGCGTACGTCGCCGACGCCAAGGACGAGTTCGCTGACGAGTACTGCCTCCCGGCCCTGCAGGCGAACGCCCTCTACATGGACCGCTACCCGCTGGTGTCGGCGCTGTCGCGGCCCGTCATCGTCAAGCACCTCGTGCGGGCCGCCAAGGAGCACGGCGCGACCATCGTGGCCCACGGCTGCACCGGCAAGGGCAACGACCAGGTCCGCTTCGAGGCCGGCATCTCCAGCCTCGTGCCGGAGCTGACCTGCATCGCCCCGGTCCGCGACCTCGCGCTCACCCGCGACAAGGCGATCGACTACGCCGAGAAGCACAGCCTGCCGATCGAGACCAACAAGAAGAACCCCTACTCCATCGACCAGAACGTCTGGGGCCGAGCCGTCGAGACCGGCTTCCTCGAGGACATCTGGAACGCCCCCATCGAGGACCTCTACTCCTACACCAAGGACCCGGCCCGGCAGCACGACGCCGACGAGGTCGTCATCACCTTCGAGTCCGGGGTGCCGGTGGCGATCGACGGCGAGAAGGTGACGATGCTCCAGGCGATCCAGCAGCTCAACGAGCGCGCGGGGAACGCCGGCGTCGGCCGGCTCGACATGGTCGAGGACCGCCTCGTCGGCATCAAGTCGCGCGAGGTCTACGAGGCTCCCGGCGCGACCGCCCTCATCGCCGCCCACCAGGAGCTCGAGAACGTCACCCTCGAGCGCGAGCAGGCCCGGTTCAAGCGTGGTGTCGAGCAGCGGTGGGGCGAGCTGGCCTACGACGGCCTGTGGTTCAGCCCGTTGAAGGACTCCCTCGACGCGTTCATCGCCTCCACCCAGCAGCACGTCAGCGGCGACATCCGGATGGTGCTCCACGGCGGCCGGGCCACGGTCACCGGCCGCCGCTCGGACTCCAGCCTCTACGACTTCAACCTCGCCACCTACGACGAGGGCGACACCTTCGACCAGTCGCTGGCCAAGGGCTTCATCGAGCTGCACGGCATGTCCAGCAAGATCGCCGCGGCCCGCGACCAGCGGCTCGCGAAGGGCTGAGATGCCCGACAGCGCCGACCCCCGGAGCCGTGTGCCGGGTGCCCCCGCCCCTGCACCCGACCCCGCGCCTGACGGCGAGCGCGTGAGCCTGTGGGGTGGCCGGTTCGCCGGCGGCCCAGCCGACGCGCTCGCCGCCCTGAGCAAGTCCACCCACTTCGACTGGAGGCTCGCGGCCTACGACATCGCCGGTTCGCGCGCGCACGCCCGCGTGCTGCACCGGGCCGGGCTGCTGGACGACGAGTCCCTGGGGCAGATGCTCGACGGGCTGACGCGACTGCTTGCGGACGTCGAGTCGGGGGTCTTCGTGCCCGCCGAGGACGACGAGGACGTGCACACCGCCCTCGAGCGCGGCCTCATCGAGCGGGCCGGCGCCGAGGTGGGTGGGCGCCTGCGGGCGGGCCGGTCCCGCAACGACCAGGTGGCCACGCTCTTCCGGATGTACCTGCGCGACCACGCCCGGTCCGTGGCAGCCCTGGTGGTCGACGTCGTCGACGCGCTGGTGCAGCAGTCCGAGCGGCACGTCGCGGTCCCCATGCCCGGGCGCACCCACCTGCAGCACGCCCAGCCGGTGCTGCTCGCGCACCACCTGCTGGCCCACGCCTGGGCGCTGCTGCGCGACGTGCAGCGGCTCCAGGACTGGGACGCGCGCACCAACGTCTCTCCCTACGGCTCCGGCGCACTGGCCGGCAGCTCGCTCGGGCTCGACCCCGAGGCCGTCGCTGCGGACCTCGGGTTCGCGACGTCGGTCGAGAACTCCATCGACGGGACGGCCTCACGGGACTTCGTCGCCGAGTTCGCCTTCGTCGCGGCGATGACGGCGGTCGACGTCTCGAGGCTGGCCGAGGAGGTCGTGCTCTGGGCCACCAAGGAGTTCTCGTTCGTCACCCTCGACGACGCGTACTCCACCGGGTCGAGCATCATGCCGCAGAAGAAGAACCCCGACGTCGCGGAGCTCGCGCGCGGCAAGGCGGGCCGGCTGGTCGGCGACCTCGCCGGCCTGCTCACGACCCTGAAGTCGCTGCCGCTGGCCTACAACCGCGACCTGCAGGAGGACAAGGAGCCGGTGTTCGACGCCGTCGACACCCTCGAGGTCCTGCTCCCGGCGTTCGCGGGCATGGTCGCGACCATGGAGTTCAACACCCACCGGCTGGAGTCCCTGGCCCCGCAGGGGTTCTCCCTCGCGACCGACGTCGCCGAGTGGCTCGTGCGCGAGGGAGTGCCGTTCCGGGTCGCCCACGAGGTGGCCGGGGCCAGTGTGCGCGCCTGCGAGCAGCGAGGCATCGAGCTGTGGGACCTCACCGACGAGGACCTCGCCGCCATCTCGTCCCACCTCACCCCGGGCGTGCGCGAGGTCCTCAGCGTCGAGGGCTCCCTGGCGTCGCGGGACGCCAAGGGCGGCACCGCACCGGATCGCGTGCGCGAGCAGCTGGCATCCGTCCGGGCCGCCGCCGCCGCGGCCCGGGCCTGGGCAGCGGAGCCGGTCGCCGTCCGCTGACCCCGGTCCACCTCCCGACCGAGACCCACGACATCCCGAGAGCCGCGCCGGATCCCGCCCGGGCTCTCGGGATGTCGTGCGTCCACTCGCGGGAATTCGGCTGGCAGAGGCGCTAGGTTCGGTGACGTGGGTCACTGGCGACCCACGCAGGGCGGACCGAAGAGGAGCGTCATGGGAGTCAGGGAAGACCTCACGGCAGCGGCGGGCCACGTCGCGGGGCTGCGCAAGGCGGTGACCGCGCTGTCCCAGGACCTCGGCAACACGATCGACGTGCAGCGGCTGCGCGACGACGTCGTGCGCCTCGCCGACGACGTCGACCTGCTGGCGAGGGCGGCCAACATCGGCAGCCAGGACCGCGCGGGCGGCCCGGGCGAGATCGTCTTCATCCCCGACGAGGACTACGACCCCTCCATGTGGGCGGACGCCGACGACGAGCTGGGGCCCCACCTCGGCAGCAGCCGTGGCTGAGGTCGACACCAGCAGGGGGGTCTCCGCGCCCGGCCGTGCCCGGATCAGCGCGCGCACGCTGCGCGAGGACCGCTGGTGGCTGCAGCCGCTGGTGACCTTCGTCTGCTTCTCCGCGTGGCTGCTCTACGGCCTGGTCCGCACCGCCACGCAGAGGAACTACTACGTCGAGGACTACGGCTACCTGACGCCGTTCGCGTCACCGTGCGTCAGCACTTCCTGCGTGCCCGGGTCATCGCACTTCGGCACCCCGTTCGGCGACTTCCCGCCGCTGGTCCCGCTGGCGATCCTGACGCTGCCGTTCCTGCTGCTCTTCCGGCTGACCTGCTACTACTACCGCAAGGCCTACTACCGCTCGTTCTGGCTCTCGCCTCCGGCCTGCGCGGTCGCCGAGCCGCACGCGTCCTACTCCGGCGAGACGCGCTTCCCGCTCATCGTCCAGAACGTCCACCGCTACTTCTTCTACGCGGCGGTCGTCGTCTCGCTCATCAACACCTACGACTTCTTGCAGGCCTTCCACGGCAGGGACGGTGGCTTCGGCATCGGGCTGGGCACGCTCATCATCGGGGCCAACGTCGTGCTGCTCTGGTGCTACACCCTCGGCTGCCACAGCTGCCGCAACATCGTCGGCGGCAGGCTCAACCACTTCAGCCGCCACCCGGTCCGCTACCGGATGTGGGGCTGGGTCTCGCGGCTGAACGAGCGACACATGCAGTTCGCCTGGGTGACCCTCGGCAGCCTCGTGGCCACCGATGCCTACATCGCCCTCGTCAGCGCCGGGGTCATCAGCGACCTCCGGTTCGTGAACTAGCCCGCACGCCCTCCGGCGCCACGGGGCCGACCCGCGCCGCACGGCATACCGACCGCACATCGACCACACGAACACCGCACGACGACCACACGACGACCACGCGACGATCCACGGAGGACCACAGGTGACCGACCTCGAGAGGCACGACTATGACGTCATCGTCATCGGGGCCGGGGGTGCCGGGCTGCGCGCCGCCATCGAGGCACGCGAGCACGGCCTGCGCACCGCGATCATCTGCAAGTCACTCTTCGGCAAGGCGCACACGGTCATGGCCGAGGGCGGGATCGCCGCGTCGATGGGCAACGCCAACGAGAAGGACAACTGGCAGACGCACTTCCGCGACACCATGCGCGGCGGCAAGTTCCTCAACAACCCGCGCATGGCCGAGCTGCACGCCAAGGAGGCCCCGCACCGGGTCTGGGAGCTCGAGACCTACGGCGCCCTGTTCGACCGCACCAAGGACGGCCGCATCAGCCAGCGCAACTTCGGCGGCCACGAGTACCCCCGGCTCGCGCACGTCGGCGACCGCACCGGTCTCGAGCTCATCCGGACCCTCCAGCAGAAGATCGTCAGCCTCCAGCAGGAGGACCACCGGGAGTCGGGCGACTACGAGAGCCGGCTGCGGGTCTTCGCCGAGCTCACGGTCACCGAGATCCTCAAGGACCCCAGCGGGGCGGTGTCAGGGGCGTTCGGCTACTGGCGCGAGTCCGGTCGTTTCGTGCTGTTCTCGGCGCCGACGGTCATCCTCGCCACCGGCGGCATCGGCAAGTCGTTCAAGGTGACCAGCAACTCCTGGGAGTACACCGGTGACGGCCACGCGCTGGCCCTGCGCGCCGGTGCCTCGCTGATCAACATGGAGTTCATCCAGTTCCACCCGACGGGCATGGTCTGGCCGCCGTCGGTCAAGGGCATCCTCGTGACCGAGTCGGTGCGCGGCGACGGGGGAGTGCTGCGCAACTCCGAGGGCAAGCGGTTCATGTTCGACTACGTCCCCGACGTCTTCCGGGCCCAGTACGCCGACACCGAGGAGGAGGCGGACCGCTGGTACGACGACCCCGAGAACAACAAGCGCCCGCCGGAGCTGCTGCCACGTGACGAGGTGGCCCGCGCCATCAACAGCGAGGTCAAGGAGGGGCGCGGCACCCCGCACGGCGGCGTGTTCCTCGACGTGTCGACGCGGCTCCCCGCCGAGGAGATCACCCGGCGGCTGCCGTCGATGTACCACCAGTTCAAGGAGCTCGCCGACGTCGACATCACTGCCGAGCCGATGGAGGTCGGGCCGACCTGTCACTACGTGATGGGCGGCGTCGAGGTCGACGCGGACACCGAGCAGAGCATCGTCGAGGGGCTGTACGCCGCCGGCGAGGTGGCCGGCGGGATGCACGGCTCGAACCGGCTCGGGGGCAACTCGTTGTCGGACCTGCTGGTGTTCGGCCGGCGCGCCGGTCACAACGCGTCGTACCA
>NZ_DATBMI010000014.1:0-11941 GCF_036554925.1 Pedococcus sp. | reverse complement strand
CCGCAACGTCGCGCGCATGGCCGCCCTCCTCGCCGGGCTGCCCACGTCGGTCCCGGGCTCGACGGTCAACCGGCTGTGCGGCTCCAGCCTGGACGCCGCGATCGCCGGCTCGCGGCAGGTCGCCCTCGGTGAGGCCGACGTCGTGCTGGTCGGCGGCGTCGAGTCGATGAGCCGGGCCCCCTGGGTGCTGCCCAAGCCGGAGCGGGGCTTCCCGGCGGGCGACGCCGCACTCGTCTCGACCACCCTGGGCTGGCGGCTGGTCAACCCGACGATGGACCCGGCGTGGACGGTCTCGCTGGGGGAGGCGACCGAGCAGCTGCGCGAGCGCGAGGGCGTCACCCGCGAGCGGCAGGACGAGTTCGCGCTGGCCTCGCACCGGGCCGCGGCCGCCGCCTGGGACAGCGGGTTCTACGACGACCAGGTCGTGGCAGTGCCCGGTGTCGAGCTGGCTCGCGACGAGTCGATCCGCGCCGACACCTCGCTGGAGCGGCTGGCAACCCTCTCCCCGGTCTTCCGCCCCGACGGCACCGTCACCGCCGGCAACGCCTCGCCGCTCAACGACGGTGCCTCGGCGGCGCTGCTCGGCAGCGCGGCGGCGGCGGGTGAGATCGGGCGGGCGCCGCTGGCGCGCATCGCCGGCCGCGCGGCACACGCGGTGGAGCCCCAGTTCTTCGGCTTCGCCCCCGTCGAGGCGGCGAACCTCGCCCTGGAGCGGGCGGGGATCGGCTGGGGCGACGTCGGCGCGGTGGAGCTCAACGAGGCCTTCGCGGCGCAGTCCCTGGCCTGCATCGACGCATGGGGCGTCGACCCAGCGATCGTCAACCGGCACGGCGGCGCGATCGCCATCGGCCACCCCCTCGGCGCGTCCGGCACCCGCATCCTCGGCACGCTGGCCCGCTCCCTGGAGGCGTCGGGCGAGCGGTGGGGCGTGGCTGCGATCTGCATCGGGGTCGGGCAGGGCCTGGCCGTCGTGCTGGAGAACGTCACCGCCGGCGCCTCCTAGGTCGTTGGTGCTGGGGCCGCGGGCCGTTGGCCCCTGCCCCCGTGGGGTGGCGCACGCCGACGATGGGGGCAGGAGGCAGCCATGCGTGTGACCATCGCGCCCACCCGCGCCGACACCGCCCTCGCCGTCGGCCTGGTCGCGATGGCCGGCGCCCTGCTCGTCAGCTCGCTGGTCGGACCGCTCGCCCTCGACGTCGTCGACTACCCCATGAGCACCACCGCGACCAACCAGCTGCTCGGCCTCGAGGTGGTCACCCTGCTCCTCGTCGTGCCGGCGAGCCTCGCGGCCGCCGTCCTGCTGCGTCGCGGGCACCGGGTCGGGCCGCCGCTCGCGTTCGCCGCAGCCGCCTACACCGCCTACATGTTCGCGCAGTACGTCCTCGGGCCGGAGTACGACGCCTACTCCCTCGTCGTCCTGCTCCACCTCGCCCTCTTCACCCTCGGCCTGGTGCTGGCCGTCGTGGCCTGGGTGCGGGCGGCGGCCACCTCGCGGCCGGTCCCGGTGCACCGGCGGCGCACGATCGGCGTGGTGCTGCTCATGCTCGCGGCCTTCGTCGTGAGCCGGTATGCCGGGTCGCTGGCCGGCGCTGCCGCTGCCGGCCCGCTGCCGGCCGAGCTCGCCGAGGAGCCCACGTTCTACTGGTCGATCGTGCTGCTGGACCTCGGCGTGGTCGTGCCGGGCACCGTGGCGGCCGCGGTCGCCGTCCTGCGCGGCTCCCGGCTGGGCACCGCCGCGGCCTGCGGCGTCGTGGGGTGGTTCGCGCTGGTCCCGCCGTCGGTGGCGGCGATGGGGGTGGCGATGCTCGTGCGCGACGACCCCTACGCGGCGGCCGCGCAGGTGGTCGTGCTCGGCGTCGCCGCCCTGCTGTTCGCGGCGTTCGCGGTGTGGGTGTTCCGCACCCTCCTCGGCCCCGGGCGCACCGAGCCGGCCGCCGCGGTCAGCGCACCCCGCGCGGCCTGAACTGGATGGAGATCCGCGGGCCGACGGCGCGCGCGGTCTTGGGAACGCAGTGGTCCCAGGTGCGCTGGCACGAGCCGCCCATCACCACGAGGTCGCCGTGGCCCAGCGAGAAGCCCATCGACTCCCCGCCCCCGCGCGGACGCAGCAGGAGGGAGCGCGCCGAGCCGACCGAGAGGATCGCGACCATGGTGTCGAGGTCCTTCGCCCGGCCGATGCGGTCCCCGTGCCAGGCGACGGAGTCGCGCCCGTCGCGGTAGAGGCACAGCCCGGCGGTGACGAACGGCTCACCGAGCTCCGCGGCATACCTCCGGCTCAGCTGGTCGCGGGCGGCGGCGAGCACGGGGTGGGGGAGGGCCTCGCCGGCCTCGTAGAACTTCAGCAGGCGGGGGACGTCGACGACCTTGTCGTACATCTCGCGCCGCTCCGCGTGCCACGGCACGTCGTGGTGGAGCGCGTCGAACAGGGCGTCGGCGCCCGCGAGCCACCCGGGTCGGTAGTCGACCCAGGCGCCGCGGGAGAGGATGGTGCGCTGCAGGCCGGTGCCGAGTGCGCGCAGCTCGATCTCGTCGGCGGTGTCGAGGAGCGAGCCCTGCAGAGCCATGGCCATGCCGCCCACTGTACGACATGTTCGAACAGGTGTTCTAGACCTTGGTGGCGGCCGCGGCGTGGAATGCTGCTGCCATGGCGGAGCGCAACGTGCTCGGTGAAGACCTCGAACCCTGCAGCGCCGACCCGGTGACGGGCTTCTTCCGCGACGGCTGCTGCAGCACGGGGCCGGAGGACGTCGGCAGCCACACCATCTGTGCGGTGGTGACCGCCGACTTCCTCGAGCACCAGCGCGGCATCGGCAACGACCTCTCGACCCCGCGTCCGGAGTACCGCTTCCCCGGGCTGGCGCCCGGCGACCGCTGGTGCGTGACGGCGCTCAACTGGGCCCGGGCCTACGCCGATGGGGTCGCCGCCCCGGTGGTGCTGGCGGCGACGAACGAGGCGGTGCTGCAGGTGGTGCCGCTGGCCGCCCTGCAGGAGCACGCTGTCGACGTGCCGGCCGACCCGAGCTCCCTCGAGCAGTGAGGCCGGCACCGTCAGAGTCGGGCTGGGCGGCATCATCCCGTTGCGGCCGCGCGCCGCCGGTCAACCGCGTTGGCGCTCAGTGCTTCTTCGCAGCGGACACGTCGACGCAGACGATGCCCTTGTTGCCGTCCTGATCGGCGATCACGGTGAGCGAGGGCGCGTTGCTGTCATCGACGACGGTCCCACCCGCGGCGAGGGCGGCGGCGATCCGTTGCTCGGCCACCTCGGGCGCCACATAGACCTCGATGTGGAACCGCTGACGCGGGTTCTCGTGCTCGTCGGCGTCCCCGAACCACAGGTTCGGCACGCGTCCCGTGGCGTCCCTGATCTCGTCGCTGGGAGACCCGCGGCCCTGGGACTCGGCGCTCCCGGTCAGCAGGGCGGCCCACACGGGTGCGATGGTCGCAGAGCGCGCCGTGTCGAGGCCGAGCTCCACTTCGCTGACCGAGGCCGGGTCGGCGTCGACCTTGTGGTCGGCGGCGATCTCGGTGATCCGGCGCGCGAGGTCGACGTCCTGCTGCGTCACCCATTCGACGACGTGCTCGGCGCCCTCGTCATCGCGGTAGATGGCGTCGGCGCTCACCAGCTCGAGGTCGACGTACCCATGGCCGATCGACACGCGCGGGTGGTGGCCGAGCACGTCGCCCGCCTCGCCCACCGCGGCGACGAACCGTGCGCCCGTGCCGAAGTCGTCGACCAGGTAGCGGGCATGCAGTCCCTGTGCCAGCTTGCGCCAGTCAGTCAGGTTGGCCTCGGCGATCTGTTCCCCCCTCAGCATGTCCATGGACCGGACCCTATGCCTGATCCACCCGCAGCGCTGGCGCAGCGACGTGTGGCCTTCCTCGGCGGCGTTGGGCGTGACCTTTGGCAGACTCATGGGTCATGGTGACCGTCGACGACGTACGACGAGTGGCCCTCAGCCTGCCGCGCACCACGGAGCACCTGGTCCGTCATCGGGTGAAGTTCCGGGTCAGGCAGCTGGTCTACGTGGCGTTCTCCCGGGACGAGACCCTGATGGGCTTCGCGTTTCCCAGGGAGGAGCGCCAAGCACTCGTCGACAGTGAACCGGACAAGTTCCAGCTCCCGTCCGCGACCGACCTGCGCTTCAACTGGGTCGAGGTGAGAACGGCGGTGCTCGACATCGAGGAGATGACCGAGCTGGTCACGGACGCCTGGGCCATGGTGGTCCCGAAGCGTGTTGCCCGGGACCACGTCAACCGTCTCGACAGCTGACGCGGCGCCGGCCGGCGCCCCGCGACAACCGGGCTCAGTCCCCGGTAGCGGGCTGCGGAGGGAGTGCGGCGCTCGGCGCGTACGCGTACCAGCCGAACGCGGCTGCTTCGAGCGCCGGGGGAGGTCCCCACTGGCTCGGGCTGAGCTCAGAGGCCGCTGGCTGACAGACGGTCCAGCTCGGCGGCCAGGGCTGCGCGCAGGTCGCCGTGCTGGGGCCCGAGCACCGTCTCCGGCTGCGGCGTGCGCCACTGCTCGATCGGGTGCAGGGCCACCGGACGCCACACGTGGTCGGGCCCCTCCCACTCGTAGCGGGGCCAGACGTGCGCGTGCAGGAAGGCGTCGTGGTTGCCCTGGATCTCGAGGTTGACGCGGCGGAACTGCGGGTCCCGCTCTGCGCAGACCGTCTGCACCGCCTCGCCGAGCAGCTCCATGCTGTCGAGGAACGCCAGCCGCTCCCGCCGCGGCAGGTCGGTCAGCCGGTCTGCGCCCGGGGTGTCGGTGATGAGCACGCAGTAGCCCGGCAGGAACTGCACGTCACCCATGACGGCGAAGCCGCCCGGCAGCCGTCGCAGCACCGTCGGGTTCTCCCCACGCAGTGCCGAGCCCACGCGGTCGGCGCGCCAGTCGAGCTGCTCGGTGTCCTCGCTGCCGGTCTCGGTGGGGGTCACGGCGGTGCAGCGTAGCGGTACGTGGTGCACCTGAGTTGCGGCGTGTCGCCACGACGGCCGCCGTCACCGCCGCCACCATGAGCCGCGGCCGACGCTGGGTCGGCCACCTCATGAGGGGGAACGCAGATGTCGTTCATGACCGCTGTGCAGACCGTGTTCTCGAAGTACGCGACCTTCTCCGGTCGGGCCCGCCGCTCGGAGTACTGGTGGTTCGTCCTGTTCTACGTCATCGTCGCCGTGGTGGCGACGATGATCGACGGCGCCGCCGGCCTGCCGCAGACGGCGGGCTACGGCCCAGTCACGATGCTGGTGACACTCGCACTGCTGCTGCCGAGCCTGGCGGTGACGGCGCGCCGCTTGCACGACACCGGCCGCAGCGGTTGGTGGATGTTGTTGTCCCTCATCCCGCTCGGCGGTCTCGTCGTGCTGTTCTTCGCCCTGCAGGACAGCAAGGGCCCCAACGCGTGGGGGCAGTCACCCAAGGCCCTGGCCGCTCAGCCGGCGTAGCCGAACCAGCCGTACTCCGCTCCGTCGGACGGCGTCGGCAGCTCCCAAAGGGGACCTGCCGACGACGCCGCCGCCTCGTGCACCGGGCGCGCGTCGAACGCCACCCGCGTCTCGGGTATGCCGCGCGCCAGCCACTCGGCGACGAAGGTCCAGCGCCCACCAGTGGGGAGCGGGTACAGCCAGTGCTGGATGCTGCTGTGGATCCCGCCTCCGGTGCCGCCAAGCCGCGCCATGCGACGGCGCGCACCGGCGAGGGCGGAACGGTGAGGCGCGGCGCACACGCGGGCACCCCGGCATACCGGCTTTGGGGCCCCGTCGGGAGAGAATGGTGCCCATGCCGCTCTATCGCGACGAGGCCATCGTGCTGCGCACCCAGAAGCTGGGCGAGGCCGACCGCATCGTCACGCTGCTCACCCGCACCCAGGGGAAGGTGCGCGTGGTGGGCAAGGGCGTGCGCCGCACCAAGAGCCGCTTCGGTGCCCGGCTCGAGCCGGCGATGATGGTCGACGTCCAGTGCTACGAGGGCCGCAGCCTCGACACCGTCACCCAGGCTGAGTCTCTGGCCAGCTGGGGCGACGTGCTCGCCCGCGACTACACGACCTACACCGCCGCGACCGCGATGCTCGAGACGGCCGACCGGCTGACGGAGGAGCGCGAGCCGTCGCTGCAGCAGTACCTCCTGCTCGCCGGGGCGCTGCGCTCCATGGCCGAGGGCGCCCACGACCCGGGGCTCGTCCTCGACGCCTACCTGCTGCGCGCGCTCGCCATCGCCGGCTGGGCGCCGAGCTTCCACGACTGCGCCCGCTGCGGCGCCGAGGGCCCGCATCGCGCGTTCAACCTCGCCGCTGGCGGCACGGTGTGCCCGGTATGCCGCCCGCCCGGCTCCGCGGCGCCGGCGCCGGAGACCCTGGCCCTCCTCGCGGCGCTGCTGGCGGGGGACTGGGCGGTGGCCGACGCCTCCGAGATCCGGCACCGGCGCGAGGGCACCGGCCTGGCAACGGCGTTCCTGCAGTGGCACCTCGAGCGCAGCGTGCGATCGTTGCGACTCGTGGAGAGAGTCGAGCAGCAGCCCAGCCCCGCACCCCAGCCGACGCTGCGCGCGCAGGCATGAGCGCGGCATACGAGCGGCCCTTCGCCCACCCCAGCGGAGCCCAGCCGCCACGACTGCCCGCCGAGCTCATGCCGCGCCACATCGCGGTCGTCATGGACGGCAACGGTCGCTGGGCCAACCAGCGCGGACTGCCCCGCACCAAGGGGCACGAGGCGGGGGAGGCGGCCCTGCTCGACGTGGTGGCCGGCGCCATCGAGGCGGGCGTGACGCACCTGTCGGCGTACGCGTTCTCCACCGAGAACTGGAAGCGCTCACCGGACGAAGTGCGCTTCCTGATGGGCTTCAACCGCGACGTCATCCGTCGCCGGCGCGACCAGCTGCACTCCTGGGGCGTGCGGATGCGCTGGGTCGGGCGCCGGCCGCGGCTGTGGGGCTCGGTCATCAAGGAGCTCGAGGTCGCCCAGCAGCTGACCAAGGACAACACCGGCCTGACGCTGTACTTCTGCGTCAACTACGGCGGGCGGGCCGAGATCGCCGATGCCGTGCAGCGCATCGCCGAGCAGGTCCAGCGTGGGAAGCTCAGGCCCGGCTCGATCGACGAGAAGCTGCTGGCCCGCTACCTGCCGGAGCCGGACATGCCCGACGTCGACCTGTTCGTGCGGTCCTCGGGTGAGCAGCGCACGAGCAACTTCCTGCTGTGGCAGAGCGCCTACGCAGAGATGGTCTTCCAGGACACCCTGTGGCCCGACTACGACCGTCGGCACCTGTGGCAGGCGATCGAGACGTATGCCGCGCGCGACCGCCGCTACGGAGGCGCCGTGGACCTGCCGACCGCCTGACCCTCCGCCGGGTCGACGGCGACACGCCGGGAATCACCGGCGTTTTAACCTCGACCCGGATGTCAAGCGGGGGAGGCGCAGTCGGCGCAGGTGCCGAAGATCTCCAGGGTGTGCTGCACGTCGCTGAACCCGTGCTCCTCGCTGACCCGCTCGGCCCAGCGCTCGACGGCCGGGCCCTCCACCTCGACGGTCTTCCCGCAGACCCGGCAGACGAGGTGGTGGTGGTGACCGGTGCTGCAGGCGCGGTAGACCGCCTCCCCGTCGGCGGTGCGCAGCATGTCGATCGCGCCGTCGGCCGCCATCGCCTGCAGGGTGCGGTAGACGGTCGCGAGGCCGACCTTCTCGCCCGCCTCGCGGAGGAGCGCGTGCAGCTCCTGCGCGGAGCGGAACTCGTCGACGTCGGCCAGCACGGCGGCGACGGCGGATCGCTGCTTCGTGGGCCGGCGACCGGACTCGGCGGCAGGGATGGCGCGGGTGGCGGTCATCGGTGCGGGGCCTCCTGCGGTGCTGGGTCGGGCGCGCCCTCGGTGGGAGCGCCGTGCTCGTCGTAGTGTCCCTCATGGGCCGCGTGCAGGTGGCCGTCGTGCAGGTAGTCGACGTGGTCGCCGTGCGGCACTGCCTCGTGACCGCACTGGACCCCGTGCTCGTGCTGGTGCTCGACGGCCCTGCGGTGCCGGGCGGAGCGGACCCTGGCCACCGCCGCGCTGCCCACCGCGGCGGCGACGAAGGCCCCGATCGCGAGCAGGACGATGGTGCCGCCGGAGGGCGTCTCGGCGTAGAAGGAGACGACGACGCCGCCGACGCTGGAGGCCACGCCCACCAGCACGGCCCAGCGCACCGACGCGCGGAAGCTGCGGCCGAGGATCTGGGCGGTCGCGTTGGGGATGATCATGAGGGCGCTGATCAGCAGCAGCCCCACCACGCGCATGGACACCACCACCGTGACCGCGGTGAGCACCGCGAGCGCGATGTTCAGGCGGGTGACGGGCAGGCCCGTCGCGCGGGCGTACTCCTCGTCGTTGGCGACCGCGAACAGCCAGGGTCGCAGCAGCCAGGTCGAGACCAGGACCACCAGCGCCAGCGCGGCGAACACCCACAGGTCGGTCGCGTTCGCGGTGGTGATCGCGCCGAAGAGGTATGCCGTGAGGTTGGCGGGGCTGCCGCTCGGAGACTTGGCGATGATCACCACGCCGGCGGCGATGCCGCCGTAGAACATCACGGCCAGGGCGACGTCGCCGCTGGTCCGGCCCCGGGCGCGGATCAGCTCGATGGCGACGGCCGCCGCGACGGCAGCGGCGAGGGCCGTGAACACCGGTGCCGTGTTGGTCAGCACGCCCACGGCCACCCCGGCCAGGGCCACGTGCCCCATGCCGTCCCCGATGAGCGAGAGGCGGCGCTGGACGAGGAAGACACCGACCAGCGGTGCCGCGATGCCCACGAGCAGGGCGGCGACGAGGGCCTGGCGCATGAAGTCGAGCGCGAGCAGGTCAGCCATGACGGACCTCCCGGCCGGAGTCGAGCGGGCCGGAGACGCGAGCGCCCGGCAGCCGGCCGTCGCCCACGTCCTCGAGCTCGTCGGCGTGGTGGTGGCCGTGGAAGGCCAGGCTCCCGCCGGGCGGCGCCGCGGCGAACGCTGCCGGGGACCCGTCGAACGTGACCCGACCGCCGGAGAGGGCGACGATGCGGGTCACGATGCCGGCCAGGACGTCCAGCTCGTGGGTCACGATCAGCATCGTCGTGCCGCGGTCGGCGAGGCGGGCCAGGACCTGGGTGAGGATCTCCTGGTTCGCGGTGTCGACCCCCGCGGTGGGCTCGTCCATGACGAGGACGTCGGGGCGGGCGGCGAGGGCCCGGGCGATGAGGACCCGGCGCTGCTGGCCGCCGGACAGGGTGCTGACGTCGGCCTGTGCCCGGTCGGCCAGGCCGACGACCTCGAGACACTCCCGGATGATCCGCGCGTCCTCGGCGGAGCTGAGCCGCGGGCGCCACCACTGCCGGTGCGGCAGGCGGCCGACGGCCACGATCTCCTCGACGGTGGCGCGCACGGACGCCGACAGGGTGTGCCGCTGCGGCACGTAGCCCAGCCGGGGGTGGTCGTCGAAGTCCTCGCGGGGAACGCCGAACAGCCGCACCGTCCCGCCCTGCTGGTCACTCAGCCCGAGCAGGCCCTTGACCAGGGTCGACTTGCCCGAGCCGTTGGCGCCGAGCAGGGCAGCGACCTCGCCGGGCGCGACCGAGAGGGTCACCTCGCGCACGACGGGCACGTCGGCATACCCGAAGGAGGCGTGCTCCAGCTCGATCACCGGCGTGCGCTGCGACGCCGTGGCGGCGCTCGACGCGAGGGAGGCGGGCGACGACGTCACGCGCAGTCCTGGCCCGCCCGCAGCGTCGTGAGGTTGGAGCGCATGACCTCGAAGTAGTCCTTGCCGGCCGAGTCGTTGGTCAGGCCCTCGACCGGGTCGAGGACGGCCAGCTTCGCGCCGGTCTCGCGGGCCAGGGTCTGCGCCACCTTGGGGCTGACGAGCGTCTCGGCGTAGATGGTCCGCACGCCCTCATCCTTGACGAACGTGGCGATCCTGGCCAGTGCCGCCGGGCTCGGGTCGGCGTCCGGCGTCAGGCCGGTGATGCTCTCCTGGTGCAGGCCGTAGGCCTGGGCCAGGTAGCCGAACGCGGCGTGGCTGGTCACCAGGTCGTGGACCGTGCAGGTCTTCAGCCCCGCGGCGAACTCGCGGTCGAGGGCGGCGAGGCGCGCGGTGAAGTCCTTGGCGCGGGCCTGGTAGTCGGCGGCGTGGGCGGCATCAAGGCTGCTGAGGCGCTGCGCGATCGCGTCGGCGACGTCGGCGTAGCGCTTGGGGTCGAGCCAGAAGTGCGGGTCGGTGGTGCTCTCGCCGGCGTGCTCGTCGTGCTCGGTGGGGCTCTCGCCGGGGTGCTCGGTGGTGCTCTCGCCGGGGTGCTCGGTGCTCTCGCCGGCGTGCTCATCGGGGGAGGCCGCCAGGTCCAGACGTGCTGACGTGGAGACGTCGAAGCCCCGGTCCTTGGCCTGGGTGTCCACCGCGTCGTCGACGGCACTCTGGAAACCGTCCAGGTAGACCACGGCGTCGGCCTTGGCCACCCTCGCCACGTCCTGGGCGGTCAGCTCGAGGTCGTGCGGCTCGACGCCGGGCTTGGTCAGCCCCGTGACGTTCACGTGGTCGCCGCCGATCTGCTCCACGGCGTACTGCAGCGGGTAGAACGCGGCGACGACGTCGACGTCACCCCCGCCCGACGAGTCGGTCCCGGCACCAGTCCCGGCGCCACTTCCGCAGGCGGTCACCCCGGCGAGGGCGACACAGGTGGCGAGGGCAGGGAGCAGGCGGCGTCTCATGACAATCATTCTCGGTTCAAGTGAGAACGATTGTCAAAATCCGGTCGGTGGCCCCGACCGCGGCAGGGTCAGGTGCGGGGGAGGGCCTGGGAGACGGCGATGGCCACGGCCATGAACACGACTGCCACGCGCATGAGCCGCTCGACGGCCGTGAGCCGCGGCCAGCCGAGGAGGAGCATCCACAGGAGGAACACCGCGACGACCGCGGTCAGCACCCACCCCCAGCCGGGGATGAGGATGCCGCCGACGAGCAGCGCCAGGACGACGAGGAAGGGGACGGCGCGCGGCAGACGGCTCAGCCGGTTGAGCAGCGGCAGGCTCGCCCGCTCCAGGGACTCTCGGAAGCTCGACACGGCCAGCAACCCTACGGCAGCGCGCCGCGCGCCCCCGCGGCATACCGCCGACCGCACCCCCACGACCCGGTCGGTACCCTTCTCCGCATGGCTGCACCCACCTCCACCGTCGACACCGTCGTCTCCCTCTGCAAGCGCAGGGGCTTCGTGTTCCCGTGCGGTGAGATCTACGGCGGCACCCGCTCCGCGTGGGACTACGGTCCCCTCGGCGTCGAGCTCAAGGAGAACATCAAGCGCCAGTGGTGGAAGTCGGTGGTGACGGGCCGTGAGGACGTCGTCGGTCTCGACTCCTCGATCATCCTGCCGCGCCAGACCTGGGTCGCCTCGGGACACGTCGGTGAGTTCACCGACCCGCTGACCGAGTGCCAGTCGTGCCACAAGCGGTTCCGGCTCGACCACATGCAGGAGGCCATCGCCGACAAGGAGGCCAAGAAGGGCAAGGTCGTCAACCCCGACGACATCCCGCTGTCCGAGATCGCCTGCCCCAACTGCGGCACCCGTGGGGCGTGGACCGAGCCGCGCGAGTTCAACATGATGCTCAAGACCCACCTCGGCGTGATCGAGGACGAGTCCGGCCTGCACTACCTGCGGCCCGAGACCGCGCAGGGCATCTTCATCAACTTCCTCAACGTCATGAACGCCTCGCGCAAGAAGCCGCCGTTCGGCATCGCCCAGACCGGCAAGAGCTTCCGCAACGAGATCACGCCCGGCAACTTCATCTTCCGCACCCGTGAGTTCGAGCAGATGGAGATGGAGTTCTTCGTCAAGCCGGGGGAGGAGCAGCACTGGTACGAGTACTGGAAGGCGGAGCGTCTCGCCTGGTACGCCCGCCTCGGCATCCGCCCGGAGAACCTGCGGCTGCGCGAGCACGCCGCCGACGAGCTGGCGC